>DASUSP010000165.1:0-6370 GCA_036375035.1 Candidatus Limnocylindria bacterium | reverse complement strand
GTGACCGCGATGGCGGCGCCGATGGTGTCGGCGTCGGGGTTCTCGTGGCAGATGGCCGTCACGCGCCTGGCGGCCTTGAGCGCCTGCGCGACCTCGCCGATGTCGGTCACCTTCTCCGCCGCAATGGCCAACCGTTATCCTCCCTTGGCAGTCGACCGGCTGGTGCCGGCACCGGAGGATTGTAGCCATTGATGACGCCGGACCGATGAGCCTGCCCGGGTGACGGCCGCCTGATGGAGCCACAGGCCTGGTTCACGCTGGCGGTGGTGCTGGCGCTGATCGTCGTGCTCGCTCGGGAGATGGTGGCCCCCGCGGTGGCGGTGCTGGCCGCCACCATCGTGCTGCTGCTGACCGGCATCATCGACTCCGATGCCGCGTTCGCCGGATTCAGCAACGAGGCGCCGATCATCGTGGCCGCCCTGCTCGTCTTCGCCCGCGCTGCCGACGTGGCCGGCATCGTGGGTCCGGCCCTGGAGCGCTTCTTCGGGCCGCCGGGCGGCGACCAGCGCTGGGCGCTGCCGCGCCTGGTCTTCCCGATCGCCGGGCTGTCGGCCTTCCTGAACAACACCACCCTGGTGGCCATGACCGTGCCGGCCGTGCTGGACCTGTGCCGGCGCCGCGGCCTCTCGCCGTCGCGCTTCCTGATCCCGATCAGCTTCGCGGCCGTGCTGGGCGGGGTGATGACGACCGTCGGGACCTCCACCAACCTGACCGTGTCGGGCCTGCTGCGCCAGTCCGGCATGGAGCCGTTCTCGCTGTTCGAGTTCAGCGCGGTGGGCGTCCCGCTGGCGCTGGCGGGCTGCCTGGTGGTGGTCCTGCTCGCCGGCCGGCTGCTGCCGGACCGCGACGCCGCGGGTCAACAGGGACAGGGCGATGCCGCCCGCGACTTCACGGTGTCGATGAGCGTGAAGCCCGGCGGCCCCATTGACGGCAAGACCGTCGAGGAGGCTGGGCTGCGCCACCTGCACGGCGTCTTCCTGGTGGAGATCTCGCGCGGCGAGCGCCTCATCGGCCCGGTGGCGCCCACCGAGGTGCTGCGCGGCGGCGACGTCCTGACCTTCGTGGGGCGCGTCGACGACGTCGTCGACCTGCACCGCATGCGCGGCCTGCAGTCGGCGGCGGCTCGCCAGATCGACCACCTGGCTGGGGGCGGCCAGGCGTTTTACGAGGCGGTGGTCGGGCCGGAGCTGGTCAACGTGACGCTGCAGGAGATCGGCTTCCGGGCCCGATACGGGGCCGCGGTGCTGGCAATCCATCGGGCCGGTCAGCGCATCGAGGCCAAGCTGGGCGAGGTGCGGCTGCACCTGGGCGACACGCTCCTGGTGCTGGCCGACGCCGGGTTCCGCAGCCGCTTCCGCGAGGGACGTGACTTCCTGCTGACCGCCCCGCTGCGCGGACTGCCCCCGACCCGTGGCGCCAGGGCGATCCCGGTGGGGCTGATCGGGATCGGCTTCGTGGTGGCGACCGGCACCGGACTGCTGCCCATCCTGCACGCGGCGCTGCTGACCGCGGTGCTGGTGATCGCCAGCGGCGCGCTCACCGTACGCCAGGCGCGAGACGCGGTGGACCTGAACATCGTGGTGCTGATCGCCGCCGCCTTCGGCCTTGGCGCCGCGGTTCAGCACAGCGGCCTGGGTGCCGTGATCGCCGACCTGATCGTGGACGCGATGATGCCGTTCGGGGCCCTCGGGGCGCTGGCCGCGGTCCTGGTGGCGACCATGCTGCTGACCGAGATGATCAGCAACAATGCGGCGGCGGTCCTGGCCTTCCCGGTGGCGGTGGCCACCGCGGCGGCGACCGGCAGCGACCCTCGGCCCTTCGTCATCGCCGTGACGATGGGCGCCAGCCTCTCATTCCTGACCCCGATCGGCTACCAGACCAACCTGATGGTCTACGGCCTCGGGGGGTATCGGTTCGGGGACTTCAGCCGGCTCGGCGCGCCCGTCAACGTGGTGGTCGTGATGCTGGCGCTGGTCCTCATCCCGCTCGTCTTCCCGTTCTGAGCTGCTAGCGCAGGAATGCGAACGCGTCCAGCGTGACCCTCGGCCGGCCGGCAGTGCCGACCACCCGGATCTCGATCGTTCGCTGCACGCTGCTGCCCCACGTGCGCGCGAAGAGAAGGCGTCGCGGCTGGGTGGCAGAGGCTTCGAGGTCGATGACCGCCACCTTCACGCCGTCGATGAAGACCCGGGCCTTCCCGTATCCCGGTCCACGCTCCGCGATCCACGCCACAGCGCGGCCGGTGAAGGTCGTGGCGGCTGATGCCCCCGCCTCGTCGGACGCGCGAAGTGCCCCGCCCAGGGCCGATGGCTTGGTGACGCGGCTCCACGATCCGGAGCGGTGCACCAGGCTGGATCCGTCCTGGCGAACGACCACGCGTGTGACGTTCGAGGTCGCGAAGGCCGATCGGTTGCCGGCCCGGTCCCAGGCCCGCACGCGGAACTCGTAGGCGTGCCCGGGCAGCAGATTCCGGATGCGGGAGCTGGCCGTGGCGGCCGGCAGGCTCACCGGTCGCCAGCTGCCGCCGTCGCGCCGCTGCTGCAGCTGGACGCGGTCGAGCCCGCTGGTGGCGTCGCCGGCGGTCCAGCTCACCCGCACCGGGATGGCACCGTCACCGGTCGCACGCTCCCCCTTGGCGAGGTCCACCTTTGGACGCGACACGGTGGGCGCCACGAAGTCCACCGCGCGCAGCGCGTTCACCATGCCGCCGCTCACCGTCAGCCCGGCGGTGGCGGGGGCAGCCTTCACCGTGCGGATCAGGCGCTTGCGCAGGTCGGAGGGTCGCGAGGCAAGCCCGGGCTTGACGGAAACCACCAGCGCCGCGACGCCCGTCACGTGGGGCGCCGCCATGGACGTGCCTGACGCGAAGGCACCCGCCGGACCGTGCTCCGACGTGGCGGGGATGATGCTCAGGATGTTCACGCCCGGGGCCACGAGGTCGACCGACGAGGGGCCGTAGTTGCTGAACGAGGCGAGCTGTCCGCGCGAGTCGGCCGCGCCGACCGCGATGATGTTGGCCAGGCCGTACGACGCCGGATAGGGGCGACCCGCGCTGGTGTCGTTGTTGAGCGCCTCGTTGCCGGCCGCCGCGACCATCAGGATCCCCGAGCCGGCGATCGCGTCGCGCAGGGCCGAGCTGGATGGGCCGCCCCACGAGGCGTTGATCACGTCGGCGCCCTTGGCCGCCGCGTAGCGGATGGCGCGGATGGCGTCCGAGGTCAGCCCGCCGCTGGCGTTGCCGAACTTGAGGGCCATGATCTTCACGCGCGGGGCGACGCCCACCACGCCGATGCCGTTCAGCGTCGCCGCGATGGTGCCGGCCACGTGCGTGCCGTGCGCGTCGTCCTCGAAGTCGTGGACGGTCCGATCGTCGTGGAAGAAGTCCCAGCCGTTGACGTCGTCGACCAGGCCATTCCCGTCGTCGTCCTTTCCGTTGGTCGCCTTGCCGTTCCCGGTCTCCCCGGGGTTCCGCCAGGCACGGCCGGCGAGATCGGGGTGCGACAGGTCAACGCCGTCATCGACGACGGCAACCACCACCGAGGACTTGCCGAGCGTGGTGCGCGCCGCCTTGGGGAAGTCGATGTCGGCGTCGCGCTGGCCGGCCACGCCCCCCACTGTCTGGCCGGTGTTGTGCAGCCCCCACAGCTCGCCGAACCACTCCTCGCCGGTGGGGTTGGCGGCGAAGTGACGATAGAAATCCGGCTCCGCGTACTCGACCACGCCGCGCCGCGACAGGGCGGCAACCACGGCCTCCACGGAGCGGCCTCGGGTGTCCAGGAGCTCCAGGCGTGGCAATCCCAGCGGACGCACCGGCCGCAGGCCCTCCGCGCGAATCACCGAGGCGCGGGAGGCGCTCGTGGCGTCGGCCCGCCATCGCACCAGGACGCGATCGGGCGCGGCAGCGCGGTCGACCGCGGGGGTCGCCGGATAGGGCACGATCCGCAGGCCGTCGCTGGCGGCTGCCACGGAGGGGTTAAGCGGCAGCAGCAGGCTCACGACCAGGAACGCGGAGAACAGGCGGCGGCTCACCCCCAACATGGGCCAGAGCCTACTCCCCGCACCGGATGGCACGTACGGCCCGATCGGCTCCACGGACCCCGGACTATCCGCCCGACGCGGGGCGCCGTGCCCGGCCATCGGGTACCATGTGGCGCCGACGCGAACCTATCGCCCCGGCGTCGTCGTGCCCGGACCACCGTCCGCGCGGCACCGACGTCGCACCGAAGCCAAGGAGACCTCGCTTGACCCAGGGAAGCACCTCCGTGCCGCATGGCGGCACCCTCGTCAACCGCGCCCTTTCGGGCGTCGACCGCGAGCGCGCGCTGGAGCGCGCCGCCTCGCTCCCGTCGGTCACCATCGGCTCGGTTGCCCTCTCCGACCTGGAGCTGATCGGCAACGGTGCCTTCAGCCCGCTGACCGGCTTCATGGGCGAGGCCGACTACCGCAGCGTCGTGGACCAGATGCGCCTGGACAACGGCCCGGTGTGGTCGATCCCGATCACCCTGTCGGTCAGCCGCGAGACGGCGGACGGCCTCTCCATCGGCGGCGAGGTGGCGCTGAAGGACGAGTCGGGACGCACGGTCGGCATCCTGGAGCTGGCCGACATGTACGCCTACGACCGCAAGCACGAGGCGCAGCAGGTGTTCCGCACCACGGAGGAGGCGCATCCCGGCGTCGCGCGCATCTACGCCGGTGGCGAGGTCTACCTGGGCGGCGAGGTGTGGGTCCTGGACGGCCCGGAGAACCCGCCCTTCGCGGAGTACCGGCGCACCCCCGCGCAGACGCGAGCCATCTTCGAGGAGCGCGGCTGGCGCCGCGTGGTCGGCTTCCAGACGCGCAACCCGATCCATCGAGCCCACGAGTACCTGACCAAGGTGGCGCTGGAGGTCGTGGACGGGCTGATGATCCACCCCTTGGTGGGCGACACGAAGAGCGACGACATCCCGGCCGACGTGCGGATGCGCGCCTACGAGACGCTGCTGACCGACTACTACCCCGCCGACCGGACGCTACTCTCGGTCTACCCCGCCGCGATGCGCTACGGCGGCCCGCGCGAGGCGATCTTCCACGCCATGGCACGCAAGAACTACGGCTGCACCCACTTCATCGTGGGTCGGGACCATGCCGGCGTGGGGACCTACTACGGCACCTACGACGCGCAGCAGATCTTCGACGAGTTCACGCCCGATGAGCTGGGCATCACCCCGCTCTTCTTCGAGCACACCTTCTGGTGCCACGCCTGCGAGGGCATGGCCTCGCTGAAGACCTGCCCGCATGGCGATGACCAGCACCTGATCCTGTCCGGCACCAAGGTGCGCGAGATGCTCTCGGCGGGCGACTTCCCGCCCCAGGAGTTCAGCCGGCCCGAGGTCGCGCAGATCCTGATCGAGGCCTACCGCACTCCTGCTGCCACCCGCTGAGCCACGAAAGGAACCGATACCGACCCATGACGCAGACCGATCCGCCGGTCCAGACCACGACCGTCACCACCCGCCACGGCGAGACGATCCACCTCGGCGGTGGGGTGGGCACCATCGACGGTCGCGAGACGACCGGCTTCACGATCTGGTTCACCGGCCTGTCCGGCTCCGGCAAGAGCACCATCGCCCACATCCTGGAGGGCGAGCTGCGCGACCGCGGCCACAAGGTGGAAGTGCTCGACGGCGACGTGGTGCGCACGCACCTCTCCAAGGGCCTCGGCTTCAGCAAGGAGGACCGCGACACCAACATCCTGCGCATCGGCTGGGTGTGCGAGGTGCTGAGCCGCAACGACGTGGTGGCCATCGGCGCCGCCATCAGCCCCTACCGCGAGATCCGCGACCAGATCCGCGAGAACATCGGGCGGTTCGTGGAGGTATACGTCGAGGCACCGCTGGAGGTCCTCGCCGATCGGGACGTCAAGGGGCTGTACCGCAAGGCGATGGCCGGCGAGATCAAGGGCTTCACTGGCGTCGACGATCCGTACGAGGAGCCGCTGAACCCCGAGGTCGTGTGCAAGACCGACGGCAGCGAGACGCCCGAGGAGTCGGCTGCCAAGGTGCTGGCCAAGCTCGAGGAGCTGGGCTATCTCACCGCCTGAGCATGCGGTTCTGAAGGCTGGCCCTGCATCACGACCTCGACGGTCACCAACGATCTGATCCTCAAGCTCGAGCTGCGCTAGGGCTACACTCGCGGGCATGGCCCGCATCCTCGTGGTCGAGCCGGTCGCGCAGGCCGGCATCGACGTCGTCGCCGCCGCGCACCATACCGAGGTGCGCCTGGACCTGGGTCGCGAGGCGCTGCTAAAGGCACTCTCCGAGGAAGGGGGCTGGGACGCGTTGGTCGTGCGGTCCCAGACGCGCGTCGACGCCGAGCTGCTGGCCGCCGCCGC
>DASUSP010000164.1:0-5051 GCA_036375035.1 Candidatus Limnocylindria bacterium | reverse complement strand
GGCCCGGAGGCCCGCATCGGCGTCATCAGCAAGCTGTATCCCACCCGTTCGCACACCGGGGCCGCCCAGGGAGGCGTCTGCGCCGCCCTGGCCAATGTCGAGGAGGACCACTGGGAGTGGCACTGGTTCGACACGGTCAAGGGCGGCGACTACCTGGTCGACCAGGACGCCGCCGAGGTGATGTGCCGCGACGCGATCGACACCATCATCAAGCTGGAGCACCTGGGCCTGCCCTTCGACCGGACCGAGGACGGCCTCATCAACCAGCGGCGTTTCGGCGGCCACACCCGGAACTACGGCGAGGGGCCGGTCCGCCGCAGCTGCTACGCCGCGGACCGCACCGGGCACGCCATCCTGCAGACCCTCTACCAGCAGTGCGTCAAGGCCGATATCGCCTTCTACGACGAGTACCAGGTCCTGGAGCTGGCCATGCCCGATGGCGCCTCCGGGCGGGTGACCGGGGTGATCGCGCTGCAGCTGGCCACCGGCGAGATCCACTCTTTCCGTGCGCGCGCCGTCCTTTTCGCCACCGGCGGCTACGGGAAGGTGTTCAAGGTCACCTCCAACGCCCACACCCTCACCGGAGACGGGATGGCGGTGGCCTACCGCCGCGGCCTGCCGCTGGAGGACATGGAGTTCTTCCAGTTCCATCCCACCGGCATGTACAAGCTCGGCTTCCTGCTGTCCGAGGCCATGCGCGGCGAGGGCGGAATCCTGCTCAACAGCGACGGCGAGCGCTTCATGGAGCGCTACGCGCCGACCATGAAGGACCTGGCCAGCCGCGACGTGGTCAGCCGCAGCATCTACCAGGAGATCGCGGCGGGGCGGGGGATCGACGGCAAGGACTACGTGCACCTGGACGTGCGGCACCTTGGTGCGCAGGTGCTCAACGAGAAGCTACCCGACATGAGCGGCTTCATCCGCACCTACTTCGGCATCGAGCCGCTCACCGACCTGGTGCCGATCCAGCCCACCGCCCACTACGCCATGGGCGGTATCCCCACCGATATCGACGGCCGCGTCCTGGCCGACGAGACCGGCCGCGCCGTGCCCGGCTTCTACGCGGCGGGCGAGGTGGCCTGCGTATCGGTCCATGGCGCGAACCGGCTGGGGACCAACTCGCTGCTGGACATCCTGGT
Source organism: Candidatus Limnocylindria bacterium (assembly GCA_036375035.1). Classification (GTDB taxonomy): domain Bacteria; phylum Chloroflexota; class Limnocylindria; order QHBO01; family QHBO01; genus JAPSGM01. Next base: position 3,912 of record DASUSP010000164.1, on the reverse strand, counting down.
CTTCGGCCGCCGGGCGGGGATCGCCATGGCCCACGAGCTGCGCTCCGCCCCGCCGGCCGAACCGGACGCCGCCGCAGAGCTGGCCGTCGCCCAGGCGGTGACTGAGCTGCGCGGACGGACCGACGGGGAGCGGGCCGCCGTCATCCGCAGCGATCTGCAGGAGGTCATGTTCAACAAGTGCGGGGTGTACCGCACCGCCGCGCTCCTGGAGGAGTGCCGCACCGAGGTCCGCTCCCTGCGCGAGCGGGCCCGCACCGTGGTGATCGACGACAGGGGCTGTCGCTACAACACCGACCTGGTCGAGGCGCTCGAGCTGGGCTTCCTGGTCGACTGCGCGGAGGCGACGGTGGAGTCTGCCGTGGCTCGCCACGAGAGTCGCGGGGCCCACGCCCGCGAGGACTACCCGGAGCGCGACGACACCGACTGGCTGAAGCACACCTTCGCCTTCCGTGATCCGGGCGCGGCGGAGCCGCGGCTGGCCTACAAGCCGGTCACGGTGACCAAGTTCGAGCCGAAGCCGCGGGTGTACTGAGCCGATGGTCGACGTGACGCTGCGCATCCGCCGTTTCAACCCGGAGGCCGACGCCGAGCCGCATTGGGAGGAGTACCGCGTCCAGGCGGAGCCGACCGACCGCGTCCTCGACCTGCTGCACGAGGTGAAGTGGTACCAGGACGGGACGCTCACATTCCGCCGCTCCTGCGCGCACGGGGTGTGTGGCTCGGACGCCATGCTCATCAACGGGCAGAACCGCCTGGCCTGTGAGTTCCTGGTCAAGGACGCCGGGACGGAGATCAGCGTGGAGCCGATCAAGGGGCTGCCGGTCATCAAGGACCTGCTGGTCGACATGGAGCCGTTCTGGGACCAGTACCGCAGCGTGATGCCGTTCCTGGTCAACGACGAGGTGCCGGAGGACGGCAAGGAGCGGCGCCAGTCGCCGGAGGACCGCGCCCGCTACGAGGACACCAGCCGCTGCATCCTGTGCGCGGCCTGCACCACGGCCTGTCCCGTCTTCTGGACCGATGGGAACTACGTCGGCCCTGCAGCCATCGTGAACGCCCACCGGTTCATCATGGATACCCGCGACCACGCCCACGAGGAGCGGCTGCAGATCATGGCCGACCCCGACGGCGTGTGGCGCTGCCGCACCGTGTTCAACTGCGTGGAGGCCTGCCCGCGCGATATCCGCATCACGCGCGCGATCCTGGAAGTCACCAACGAGATCTCGACCGTCCGCGGTGGCTGATCGCCTGGTCATCCACACCGATGGGGCGGCGCGCGGCAACCCCGGCCCCGCCGGCGCGGGGGCCGTGCTTCGCGACGCTTCCGATGGGTCGCTCGTCGCCGAGATCGCCACATTCCTGGGAGTGCGCACCAACAACTACGCCGAGTGGACGGCGGTGGAGCTGGCGCTCGAGGAGGCGCTGGCGCACGGCGCCACGCACGTCGACCTGCGCACCGATTCGGAGCTGGTGGCGCGCCAGATCGCGGGCCGCTATCGCGTCAAGCATCCCGACCTGAAGCCGATCCATGCCCGGGTCATGGCCCTGCTGGGTCGGTTCTCCGGCTACACCGTGGGCCACGTCCCGCGCGAGCTGAACAAGGAGGCGGATCGCCTCTCGAACGTGGCGATCGACCAGCCCCGCGGCTGACCCGGTCGCAACCTTTGGGCCATGCACCCGTCGGGACGGGTGGATCGGGCATGCTGAGGCTCGACTGTGGCCGATTCATGCATGGGCGCAGGTAGATCGGCCGGGGCGTGGCCAATACCACCCGTTGGGACGGGTACCGGCGGGTGGCCCGACACTGAACGCTTGTTCGAATCGGCTACAATATCGGTCCCTGGAGGCGGCCGGACGGCCGCGGGCGCATCGGTTGAAAGGCCGCGTCCGAGGAAAGTCCGAGCTCCATAGAGCAGGTCAGCGGGTAACGCCCGTCCGCCGTGAGGCGAGGAACAGCGCCACAGTGACGATGCCCGCGCCGGTCGCAAGACCGGTGGGGGAGTGAAACGCGGCAAGCTCTGGCCGGAGCAAGACCGAATAGGAGGGCGTCGAGGCTGCTCGCTCAGCCCTCGGGTAGGTCGCTCAGATGGATGGCCGTCGCCGGGCCGATGCAGATCGGCCCGGGCACAGAACTCGGCTTACAGGCCGCTCTCCAGGGACCCTAGTCTTCGTCCGGGCGCCAGACCGTGGTGGCCGTGCAGGCGTTGCAGATCTCGCGCGCCTCGTCCATGGTCCCCAGCGGTAGCGCGTGGTCGCGTCCGCCGAGCAGGCAGTCGACCTGGACGCGCCGCTCCCCGTCGCCCGCCACGATCGACACGTGGCGCACCCGACATCGCCGGATCGATCCCTTGCGGGGGATCGGCGTGCGAACGGTGATCCCTGTCGATTCGAGCGCCACTGGCGGCCTCCGCTGTGCTGCGGTGCAGGGCACAGCCCTGCCGGCGTCCAGCGTAATGGCGCCGATTTCGGGTCCTCAATGGCGCCTTCGTACCCCCGCGCCGCCCACGTGTACCGGGTCGGCTCGCGCTAGACTCAGGTCGCGAGGCGCCGCACGGGCCGCGCCGGGAAGGCAGCTCACCAGGGGAGCTTGGGTTGTTCGGTCGTCGCAGACAGCAGCAGCAGCGCGAGGAGGAGGCCGCCCGCGAGGCCGAGCGGCGCGCCCTCTTCGAGGAGCTCGCCAAGCGGCCGGACACGATCTGCCCCTTCCTGGGCCTGGAGGACGCCCGGACCGAGTACCGCGACCGCGTCAGCGAGTCGCATCGGTGCTACGCCTTCGGCGACCCCGCCGAGCTCTCCGCGGAGCAGCAGCAGAAGGTCTGCCTGCAGCGTGGCTATGGCAACTGCCCGCGCTACCTGCGCGGCGTGCTGGTCATTCCGACGGAGGAGCTGGAGGCGCTTCGACGACCGCAGCCCGCGCCCCCGCCCCCCACGGCCCCGCCTCCACCACCCGCGCCGGTGCCCGCCGCGGCGGGCGGTGGTGGCGGCCGTGGCCTGCTCGCGGTGGTGCTGGTCCTGCTGCTGACAGTCGGCGTCGGGGCGGTGACCTTCATTGCGCTGAACGCCGACGGCGGCGTGGGGCAGCAAAGTCCGTCGCCGAGCGCCAGCCTGCAGCCGACCCCCAGCGAGTCCGCGCTCGCCAGCGATCCCGCGGCATCGGGCACCCAGGAGCCCACCGCCACGCCTGTCCCCACACCGGTCGTGGTCCCGTCCGGCACGGCGTTACCCACACCTGGGCCCGACGACGTTTTCACTGGCTACGCCATCCGCGTCGACGCCGGAACATACGACGTCGTGGATATGGACGAGGACGGCAACATCAGCGGGCCCGCACGTGCAGGCTTCGACGGGGGATCGTGGGCGCCGGTCGAGCGCTTCGAGATCGACGGGACCACCTACTGGCGAACGAGCATCGGTGGTTACAGGGGCCTCGCGTACAGCCGCTCCCTGGACGATCGCTTCGTGATTTTCGAGACGTACGAGACCGCAGAGGGCGAGCCGCGCTTCCTCGAGCTGGACCCCAGCGACTACTGACGTCTCACCGCCGCGTCGTACCTGATCCGACCTGGTTGGCTCCCGGCCCTCCATCGTCCGCGAGACCTTCGAGACCGATGATGGCGAGCCGCGCTTCCGCGAGCTCGACGAGGATGAGTACCCGCCACAGGCCCTCCCTCCCGAACCGATGAACCGGCGCCGGCGGCAAGCCGCGCCGTGCCCGGTCCTGGCCAAAAGTACCGGCGAAATCGCGCGGAAAAGCCTTGACGGGTGGAGGCTGCCCTGTAGAATGGCGCCCTGTGGCCCAAAGTGGGGTCAAATGGGGAGCAGTGGTGAACCACGAGCATGGAACGGGCCTCCTTCCTCACCGGCGAGTTCCGGCACGCGCTGGACGACCGTGGCCGCATCGCGGTCCCGGCG
>DASUSP010000163.1:0-13300 GCA_036375035.1 Candidatus Limnocylindria bacterium | reverse complement strand
CAGCGAACGACAGGTGCAGGCCCTTGGCCAGGCGATCGTCGACGAGCTGCGCGATGACGGCATTCGCCCGCTGGGCGTGGAGGGGCTGTCCAGCGCCCGATGGGTGCTGCTCGACTACGGCAGCGTGATCGTGCACGTCTTTTCCCCCGAGGAGCGCGAGTACTACGGCCTGGAGCGACTGTGGAGCGGCGCCGCGCAGGTGGTGCGGGTGGTCTGAGCATCGGTCCAGCACGGCAACCGTCGGTACTACATCGGTACCGGGTCGTCCTGAACCAGTACTCCTATTGAGGCACCGATGCTGCAATCCCATGCTCCCGGCCATGACCGAGAGCACGGGCAACCGCGCGCTGGAGAGCTGCCGCTTCTGCGGCGGTGACCTCCTCACCAGCGTGTTCGACACCGCCTTTCGCGATCCGCTGGCCGATGAGCGGCTCTTCTTCGCGATCCCCGGCGCGCTGTGCGTGCCGTGCCGCCAGCTCTACGTCGACCAGCAGCTGATCGGCATCCTTGGACTGGCCGAGGCGCGCTGCACCTTCGCCATCGAGAGCGACCGGGTCCTGCGCGCCGGCGCCGCCTAGCGTCGCCCAGCTTCCTGGCGGCGAGCCGGCCCCGCCGATGCCTGCCGCGCCGACGGGCGTGCCGGGGCCGCCAGCAGGAACTCTCCCAGCCAGACGGCGACTGCCGGTTCGGGCTGCATTGCGTTGGTCTTGATGGCCAGGTCGGCCTCGAACAGGCCGCGCAGCATCGCCTCCAGCTCGTGCGAGTCGTAGCGGTTCGCGGCCTCCACCAGCCGCTCCGCCATCCTCGCGTTGCCGCGCGCCGCCCGCCGGGCGATCTCCTGGGGAGCGGCGTGGCGCGCCATCAGGTCACGCACCACCAGCAGGTCCGAGACGCGCCCCGCCAGTGCCGCGGTGACGCGGAGCACCGGCTGCCCCTCGGCCAGCGTCCGCTGCAGGGCGCGTGCCGCGCCGGGGGCATCGCGCCGATCGACCGCGTTGGTGATGGCGTACAGGCTGGCCGGCCGCGTGTCGGCCACCAGCTGCTCCACGTCCTCGACGCTCACCGGTCGGTCACCGGCGTAGGTGGCCAGCTTCCGCAGCTCGCCGTCGGCCAGGCGGGTATGGTCGCCGCGCTCCACGTCCGTCTCGGCCACGGAGCCGCCCACGCGGTCGGCAAGGGCCGCCGCCGCGCGCGGCTCGATCTGCACGCCGATCGCCTCGGCGTGGCGCCGCACCCAGGCCTGCAACTCGGCACGTCGTGGCGCGTTGCGCTGCTCGACCACGCCGCCGCGGGTCACCACCGCGCTCTCCAGCCGGGCCAGCAGCGCCGGCGGCTTCGTCGCGTCGCGCGTCGAGCGCACGTCCACCAGGGCCAGGGCAGAGCCTTCGGGCAGGTTCTCGACGAGGCCCAGCAGCCGCTCCGTTGCCGCGTTCGATCGGCCCGCCGCGCGCACCGGCTGGCGCAGCACGGCCAGGTTCGACCCGAAGAGGCCTACCGTGCCGGCCTCGAGCGCGGCGCGATCGATTGCCGCCTCATCCGGCGACCCGACGGGCACGATGTCGACCACGTCATCGGCCCCGATGCGCTGCGCGAAGGCGCGCAACACCTGGTCCAGCTGGAAGCCGTCGTCACCGTGCGCCAGCAGCAGGGAGACGCTCATTGGCCGGCCTCCCAGGCGGCGCGCAGCCGAGCGACCAGCTCGTCGACGCTCAGGCCGACCACCTCGGCCAGCTCCCCCTCGAGCGCGTGGGCGTGGCGGCGGGACCTCTCCAGGTCCTCGCGGTAGTCGGGGTGGCGCAGCGCCATGTCGTCGATCCGCTCGTCGACGGTCATGAACTCCTGCGCCACGTGGCGGTCGGCCACCGAAAGGATCACCGAGGGCCAACCGCGCGGGTAGCGCTCCTCGTCGAGCAGGGCGGCGACCGGGTGGGAGGCGATCGGGATCGCCAGCTCCTCCCAGCCCAGCTCGACCATGCGCGCCGCGGCCACGACGCCGTGGTTGAGCGACCCGCGCGTCTCCGGCTTGTCGACGTCATGCAGGAGCGCCGCGGCCTCGACCATGGCCGGATCCACCGGCAAGCCGGCGTCGCGCAGCAGCCGCGCCGCCTCGACGGCGACGCGTGCCACCCCGCGAGAGTGGCGGACGATCCCGTCCGGCAGCGCGTAGTCGGCCAGCAGCTCCGCCGCGCGCTCGAGACTGGGGATGGCCATGGCCCGATGCTACCCGGATCGCTCGCCCCGCGGCGCACGACCCTGATGCCACCGGCGTCCACGACCAGCTCCACGCTGCCGTCCCGGTCGGTGCGCAGGACGGCCAGCCCCGGGATCGCGGCCAGGCTGCGCAGGGTGACCTCGTGCGGGTGCCCGTACTCGTTGCCGGCGCCGGCCGAGATGAGCGCGTAGCGCGGACGGAGCGCGTCCAGCAGGGCCTGGCCGGTCGACGAGTCGGAGCCGTGGTGCCCCACCTTCAGCACGTCCACCGGTTTCAGCGCCCCTCGCGCCAGGAGCAGGCGCTCCACGGGTGCCTCGGCATCGCCGGTGAGCAGCGCGCGGAAGCCGCCGTGGTCCAGCACAGCCACCACAGACGCGTTGTTGATGTCGCCGTCGGGGAGTGGAGAGATCGCGTCGGCATCGGTCGGGAAGAGGATCTCCAGGCTCGTTGCCGGGCCCAGCGAGAGGCGCCCACCGGCCCGGGCCGGGCGCAGCACGCCTGGTCCTTCCGCCGCCGCGAGCGCAAGGAAGCGGGGATAGGTGGGGTTGTCGTACGGCCGCCCCGGGTCCATGACGATGCCGACCCGGTAGCGCTCCAGCGCCGGCACGAGCCCGGCCACATGGTCCTCGTGCGGATGGGTCAGCAGCATCACGTCCAGCGTCCGCTGCCAGAAGGGGAGCGTCTCACCCAGGCGGCGCGCTGCCAGGTCCGGGTCCGGGCCGCCGTCGACCAGCAGCGTCGCGCCGGTCGGTGCGCGAACCAGGAGGGCGTCACCCTGGCCCACGTCCAGCATCACCAGGCGGAGCCGTCCATCGGGCTGGGAGGCGAGCGTGACGGTGCCCAGCACCGCCAGGGTGCCTGCCACCAGCGGCATCGGCCGCGCCAGGCGCCCTGCGCCTGGGATCGGGAGCTCCGCGGCATCGGCATCGGCATCGGCCCGCCCGCCTCGCCGGTGAGCGATGACCAGGACTGGGTACCACACCGCGGCCATCCATGCCGGTGCCGCGACGTCCAGCGAGGCCATCGGAACGCCCGCGGCCACCTGGCCGGCCATGATCATCAGCCGCAGGTAGAGCCATGCCGCTCCGCCCGTGGCCCAGGTGAGGGCGTCGCTCGCCAGCGGCGGTACCGGGCCGGCCTCGGCCAGGCCGCCGGCCAGCGACGCCAGGACGCAGGTCAGCATCACCAGCGGGACCAGCGGGATGACCAGCACGTTGGCCGCCGGCGCCACCAGGGAGAGCCGCTCGAAGTTGAGCAGGATCACGGGCAGCGTCGTCAGCTGCGCGGCAAGGGTCAGCGCCACCGGCTCGCGCACCAGCGCCGGCCATCGGCGCAGGAGCCGCTCCATCGGCGCCGCGAACCAGATCAGCCCCGCGGTCGCCAGCGCCGAGAGCTGGAACCCGACGTCCCACAGCACCGGCGGAGCGGCCAGCAGCATGACCAGCGCCGCGGCCATCAGCGCCGCGACGGCGTGCGCCCGAGAGCCGCCCAGGCGCGCGAGCACCAGCGCCCCGGCCATCAGCGCCGCCCGGACGACCGAGGGCGACGCACCGGTGAGCAGCACGTATCCGCCGACCGAAGCGGCCGCCACGCCCACGGCCAGCCAGCGACCGCCTGGCAGCCGGCCCAGCGGCCGGGTGACCGCCGCCGCCAGCGCCGCGACGATGGCGATGTTCCAGCCCGAGATGGCCACCACGTGGGTGAGCCCCGCGGTTGCGAACGCGTCGCTCACCTCCGGGGCGATTCCGGCTCGCACGCCCAGCAGGATCCCTGCGCCCAGCGCCGCCTCCGGCTCGGGAACCGCCGCGTTCAGCCCGTGCAGCAGCCAGCCGCGGAGCGCGTCCATGGCATCCGGGACCGGGCCACGGCTCCCGGCCACGACCTGGGCCCGGAACGCCGAGGACGTGGCCAGGATGCCCTGCCGCGCCAGGTAGTCGCGGTACGCGAAGCCGTCGAAGTCGCGCGGCTCGCCGACGCGTCCCTCGAAGGACAGCCGATCGCCGGCATCGACCACCACGGCGCGCGGCAGCCAGGCCAGCAGCCGGCCGCTGACCGGCGCGAGCTCGTCCGGCCCGGCACCGATCCGCAGCCGGTCAAGCACGACCTGCTGCCGCTCGCCGCGGGGCCTGGGATCCTCGACCGTGATGCCGGAGATCCAGCGGCGCTCTTCTCCGATCATGGCGAGGACCGATCCCGGTCCGGCCGGCACCGACGCGGCCTCTCCGCGCCACGCTCCCAGGGCCACGCCAAGCGTCACCGCGGCAATGGCCGCGAGCCTGGGTCGTCGGCGAATGAGGGCAGCCGCGGCTGCCGGCGCAGCCAGGCCGACCAGCGCCAGCCGGCCCGCGCCCCCGGCGATACCCGCGTCGGCCGCCAGGATCCCGACGGCCGTGCCGGCGAGGAGGCCCGGCAGGAGCAGTGATCCCGCGGTCATCGCGCCTGCCCGACCTCCCACGCGTCGAGCGGTCAGAGCGTAACGAGGTCGCGAATACCCTCCAGCTGCCCGCTGTGCATCACCCCTCGCTCGAGCAGCTCCTCGAGGGTCGCGAAGGGTCGCTCCTGGCGCGCGGCCACGATCTTCTGCACGGTCACCGGCCCGATGCCCGGCAGCGCCTCGAGCGCCTCCGGGCTGGCGGTGTTCAGGTTCACCAGGCCGCCGTCCGCGCCGTCGCCGGCGCCGGCGCCGCCAGCGCCTCCGCCAGCGGTCGCCACCCCCCGGATGGGCACGAACACCTGCGCGCCGTCACTGAGCGGCTGCGCGAGATTGATGCTGGACGCGGCGGCGAGCAGGTCGGCAGCTTCGGTGTAGCCGCCCGCGGCGGCGATGGCATCCGCCACCCGCGCGTCGAGCGGCAGGCGCACCAGGCCCGGCCGCGCCACGGCTCCCTGGACGTCGACCAGCATCTCGGAGCTGGATGCGATAGCGGAGGGCAACGGCTCGGCGGACATGCCGGCCACCAGCGTCGACGGGTCCGGTCCTCCCGCCGGCGATTCGCCGGCGGCCATCGTCAGCCAGGCGCCCGCGCCCAGCGCGATCGCGGCCAGCGCCACGCCGGCCATCGCCAGGAGGTCTCGTGGGGTGAGCGCCATCGGTCCACCTCGGGTGGAGGCGAGGCGTGGTCTGGATAGTGGTCCTGTCCGGAGCCCGGCGCCCGGGCACTCGACGCCGGGCTCCGGAAGCAGGTGCCGCAGCCTAGCCGGCCGGCGCTTACCCGGTGCTTATCGCTCGCTTTGCCCGGGCGCCGCACACGCGCGGCGCCCGGCAACGGTCAGTCGCCGGGGGTCACCACGTTGACCAGCCGCCCGGGGATCTGCACCACCCGACGTGGGGCGCGGCCTCCCAGGTAGCGCTGCACCGCCTCCGACGCCAGCGCCAGCCGCTCGATCTCCTCAGGCGGCGTGTCGCGCGTCACGACCAGGCGGTCGCGCAGCTTGCCGTCGACCTGGACCGGCAGCTCCAGCGTCTCGGCGCGCGCCAGCTCCGGGTCGGCGACCGGCCACGGCTGGGTGTGGATGCTGTACGCCTTCCCACGCCTCGCCCACAGCTCCTCGGTGATGTGCGGCGCCACCGGCGCCAGCAGGAGCAGCAGCCTGTCGACCGCCTCGGCGTAGGCATCGGTCCCGGCGAGGCCGGACTCGCGCGCACGGACGATGGCGTTGGTCAGCTCCATCATCCTGGCGATCGCGGTGTTGAAGTGGAACGCCTCGTAGTCCCCGGTGACCTCCGAGATGGTCACGTGGGTGGCGCGTCGCAGGGCCCGCTCCAGCTCCTCGGCCGTCCCCAGCACGCGGTCCGCCGGCGGCCCCCCGCTGCCCGGGATCTCGCCGGCCAGGCTCGGTGGCGGGATGCCGGGGATGTCGCGGGCGGAAACGGGCCCGCGGTCCCCGGGGGCCGCCTGTGTCGCGTTCCAGACCCGGCCAAGGAACCGATGCACCCCGTCGATGCCGGTGGGATTCCACGGCCCGCCCTGGTCCCAGGGCCCGATGAACATCAGGAAGGCACGCACCGTGTCCGACCCGTAGCGCGCCACCAGGTCGTCGGGGTTGGCCACGTTGCCGCGCGACTTGCTCATGCGCTGGTGGTCGGCGCCCAGGATCTGCCCCTGGTTGCGCAGCGCCACGAACGGCTCCCCGAACTCGAAGTGGCCCAGGTCGCGCAGGGCCTTGACCATGAAGCGCGCGTACATCAGGTGCAGCACGGCGTGCTCCGCGCCGCCGGTGTACAGATCGACCGGCATCCAGCGCCGCACCGCCTCGGGATCCCAGGCCCGCTCCGCCTCGCGCGGCGAGCAATAGCGCAGGAAATACCAGGCCGAGTCGACGAAGGTGTCCATGGTGTCCGTCTCGCGGCGCGCGCGACCGCCGCACTCCGGGCAGGTGCCGCTGAGGAACTCGGCGTGCGACTGCAGCGGCGAGACCCCGGTCGGCGCGAAGTCCACGTCCTCGGGCAGCAGGATGGGCAGCTGGTCCTCCGGCACTGGCTGAGCCCCGTGCTCGTCGCAGTACACGATCGGGATGGGCGCCCCCCAGTAGCGCTGCCGGCTCACCAGCCAGTCCCGGATCTTGTAGGTCACCGCCGGCCCGCCAAGCCCCAGGTCGGCCAGCTGCCTGGTGATGGCACCGATCGCCTCCGCCGCCGCCATCCCGGTGAACTCGCCGGAGTCGACCAGCACCTCGTCGTCGGTGTGCGCCACGAACGCCTCGCCCTGCGGCGCCTCCCCGCCGGCCGGCAGCACCACGTATCGGATCGGCAGCTCGAACTTCGTCGCGAACTCGTAGTCGCGTTCGTCGTGGGCGGGCACGGCCATGATCGCGCCGGTGCCGTAGCCGGGCAGCACGTAGTCGGCGATCCAGATCGGGATCCGCTCCTGCGTCATGGGGTTCACCGCATGGGCACCGATGAAGACGCCGGTCTTCTCCCGCTCGGTGCTCATCCGCTCGATCTCGGTCTCGCGGCGAGCGGTGGCCACGTAGGCCTCGACGTCGGCCCTCCGTTCGTCGCTGGTCAGCGCCGCCACCGCAGGGTGCTCGGGCGCCAGGACCATGAAGGTGGCGCCGAAGATGGTGTCCGGCCGAGTGGTGAAGACCCGGATCGGGTCGGCAGCATCGGCCTCCACCGGGAAGTCGATCTCTGCCCCCTCCGACCGTCCGATCCAGTTGGTCTGCATCAGCCGGATCGGCTCCGGCCAGTCCATCCCCTCGAAGCTCAGCAGCTCGTCGGCGTAGTTGGTGATGCGGAAGAACCACTGCTCCAGGTCGCGCTTGACCACCTGGGTGCCGCAGCGCCAGCAGTGGCGATCAGCGCCCTCCACCTGCTCGCGCGCCAGCACCACCTGGTCGCGCGGGCACCAGTCCACCGGCGCCATGGCCCGATAGGCCAGCCCGGCCCGATACAGCTGCAGGAACAGCCACTGGGTCCAGCGGTAGTAGTCGGGGTCCGAGGTCGCCAGCTCGCGGCTCCAGTCGAACATGCAGCCCATCGTCCGGAACTGGCTGCGCATGCGCTCGATGTTGCTCTCGGTCCAGCGCGCGGGGTGGACGTTGCGGTCGATCGCCGCGTTCTCGGCCGGCAGGCCGAACGAGTCGAAGCCCATTGGGAACATCACGTTCAGGCCCGACATGCGGCGCATGCGGGCCACGATGTCCGGGCCGGTGGCCGCGTACCAGTGCCCGATGTGCAGGTCGCCCGACGGGTAGGGGTACATGGTCAGCAGGTAGTGCTTGTCGCGCGGGTCGTCGTCATCGGCCCGATACAGCGCGTCCGCCTCCCAGCGGTCGCGCCAGCGCTGCTCGTACGAGGCGGGATCGAACCGCCCGGCCCGCGTGCCGCGGGCCTCGATCTCGGTGGTCATGAACCTCTCCTTCGTGCGATCCACAGGTCGATGCGATAGGGGACGGGGAATGGCCTCCCGTCGTTCAGGCCGTGGCGGCCCAGCAGCCCGGCCAGCTCGATGCGGAAGCGGTCCTGGACGTCGGGCGGCATGCCCACCCGGACGTAGGACGCGGTGAAGGCCATTCCGATGAACTGCTCGTCGGTCATCTGCACGTCCTGGTGCAGGTGAACGAGCTCCGGCGCCTCGAAGGCGGCGGCGTGGGCCTCGAAGGCGCGCGCCGTCTCGTCGCGGCCGATCGCCTCGTAGCGTCCGGTATCGGCCCCGGCCGCGGCGTGCCGCGCCAGGAGGTCGGCGTAGTCGGCCAGGAAGGGGGAGCGCTCCCCGTCGCGCACGTTCCAGAACAGGGCCACGCCGCCACCGGGCTTCAGGATCCGGGCCATCTCGGGCAGCGCGCGATCCTTGTCGAACCAGTGGAACGCCTGCGCCGCGGTCACGAGGTCCGCCGAGTGCGGGTCGAGCCCCGTCTCCTCGGCGCCGGCCTGCACGGTGGAGATCAGCAGCCCGGCATTGGTCGCCGCGCCGCGCAGGATGTCCAGCAGGGGCCTGCCCGGTTCCACCGCCGTGACCCGCCACCCCAGCTCGGCCATGACCAGGCTGGCGCGCCCGGTGCCGGCGCCCAGGTCGACGACCACGGGGCGCTGCGGCAACGCCAGGCGGTCCGCGATCGCCTCGAACAGCTCCTCGGGGTAGCCGGGGCGGAAGCGGTCGTACTCGCCGGCGTACGTGTCGAAGGCGCGCGCGCGCTGCGGATCCACGGCGCTCATGCCTGACCCTCCTCGGCGCGCGGGAACCAGGCCATCAGCAGCTCGTCGCGGAACTCGCCCTCGACCCGGTACTGCCTCCGCCGCAGCCCCTCGCGCACGAAGCCCGAGCGCTCGTAGACCGCGATCGCGCGCTCGTTGTCCGGGAAGACGGCCAGCGCCAGCTTCTCCAGGCCGTGCTCGCGGCACCAGTCCTGGGCGGAGCGGACCATGTCGCTGCCGATGCCGACGTCGCGCCAGCCCTTGGCGATGACGATCGAGAGCGTGCCGACGTGGCTGCTGACCGCGTTGCGCTCCAGGCTGACCAGCACGTTACCGATCACCTCGCCGTCGCTCTCGGCCACGAGCGCCAGGCCGCCGCCCCCGCGGATCATCTCGCCGATGAAGAAGGCCTCGGACGGCTCGCTCACCGCGCTCGGCGGGGTCAGCAGCCAGCGGCCCTCGCCACGCACCGCGGCGAACAGCCGCGCCAGGCCGCGCGAGTCGGTCGGGCGCGCGGGGCGCAGCGTCCAGCGGCGGCCGTCCCTGGCCGTCCGCGTCTCGCCCGCTGCGTCCGTCATGGCGTTCACGTTCCCGTCCTCATCGGTCCACCCGCCTGGCGGGTACAACAAAGCCCCCTCTCGTCAGGACGAAGGGGGCTCCCGTCGCGGTACCACCATGACTTGACCGATGAAGGTGGTGGAGCTGGGGGGACTCGAACCCCCGACCCCCTGCATGCCATGCAGGTGCTCTCCCAGCTGAGCTACAACCCCACGATCGGTCCACTCATCGGCGCCGATATCGTGGCGCCAGCCCGGCCCGGCTCGTCACCGGGCTGCTCGGCGGGCGAGTTCCGCGTCCCGATCGTCGCCGGCTTTCACCGTCCCGGCTCGCTTCTCGACGATGGGCAGCGCGTACTGCTCCCGCGTCATCGCGTCGGTGGCGAGTATAGCAGCCGGCCGGATGCTCCCTCAATCGAGGTGCGCCGGCGCTCCGCTCAGGAATCCCGAGGTCCGGCGTCTCCCGGCTTGCTGACGACGTGGTAGCCGAACGTGACGCCCACGACGACGTTCCGCTTCCGTGCGTCGGCGGCACGGCTCCGCGCGTCCGACCGAACGAAGCGAACGAGCTTTAGCCCCAGCAGGCGGACGCGGTGCTTGAGCGAATGACGCATATCGGCTGTCCCAGTGGGTACTCGGATGACGTCTCACGTTGGGGTTTCGTTCATCGACCCGTCAAGCGCCGTTCGGCCCGTTTCGACCCCCGATTCGATGAGCTTGACATGGTTCGTATATTCACAAAATGAATCGTATTGCCACCGCAGATACGGCGCGCCCGTATCGCAGCGAGCTGCGGGTGCGGCAGGCTGAGGAGACGAGGGGCCGCATCCTGGACGCCACCGTCCGAGTCATGGCCCGCGGCCTGGCCAGCACCTCCATTCCGGCAGTCGCGCAGGAAGCCGGAGTCTCGGTCCCCACGGTCTACCGGCACTTCCGCACCAAGCGCGACCTGTTTGCCGCCCTCTATCCCCACGTGGTCTACCGCGGCAGGATGCTCCAGCTGCCCCTGCCTCAGTCGCTGGAGGGGTTCGGTCCCGGGCTGCGGAAGCAGTTCGCCAGCCTCGACGCCATCGGCGACGCGGAGCGCGCCGCCATGGCCAGCCCGGCGGGCGAGGAGGCGCGGCGGTCAAACATGCCGGGCCGGATCGCGAGGACGCGCGAGCTAGCGGACGCCATTGTCCCGGCGGGCTCGACCATCGACCGTGAGCGACTCACGCGCCTCCTGGTGGTCCTCACCGGCCAGGCCGCGTTCCGGACGTGGAGGGACGACCTGGACTGTTCGCCCGATGAAGCAGCCGATGACGTGGAGTGGGTCGTTCGCACGCTGATCGGCGCAAGCACGAGGAGCGCGAGATGACCTCCAACTGGATCCGTCACCTGGCCGACGTGCGCATGACCGACGTCCGCGAGGTCGGCGGCAAGGCGGCCGGCATCGGCGAGCTGTTCGCGGCTGGCGCCCGCGTGCCGGGTGGAGTGGTCCTGCCGGCGAATGTTGCGGCCATGACGCCCGAGCAGCGACAGCGGCTCCTCGCGGTTGCCGTGGATGAGTTGGGCGCGGGCCCGTTCGCCGGGAGATCCAGCGGAGTCGTGGAGGATGGCTTGGAGCGCTCTTTTGCCGGGATGTTCGAGACGGTGCTAGATGTGGATGCCGGCGGCCTTCAGGCAGCGGCGGATCGGGTGCTGGCCAGCGCTGACGCCGCCCGCGCAGCCGCCTACGAACCGGTTGACGGCGCGCGACTGGCCGTGATCGTCCAGTGCATGGTGTCTCCGCTGGCAGCCGGCGTGGTCCTCACCGCCGACCCCATAACCGGCGACCGCGGGACGGTCGTGGTCAATGCCGTGCGCGGCCTGGGCGATCGGCTGGTCTCGGGCGCGGCTGTCGGCGACGAGTGGGTCGTCCGCGGCGAGGACGTTGATGCCCGTCGCCTGCCGGAACAGGCGATCGACCGCGATCAGGCGCTGGAGATCGCAGCCGAGGCCCGGCGCATCGCCCACATTCGCGGCATGCCTCAGGACATCGAGTGGGCAATCGATACGGAGGGCACCCTCTGGATCCTACAGGCCAGGCCGATGACTGCGTTGCCGCCCGACGTGTCATGGGTGCCTGCCGCACGAGGGGCCTACCATCGTTCCTTCCGGTTCGGGGAGTGGATCGGCGAGCCGGTGACGCCCCTGTTTGAGTCGTGGCTTCTGCTTGACCTGGAGATTGGCCTGCACGCTTGGCTCAAACAGGAGCTGGGACAGGGGGCGCCACTGCCGCACCACGTCATCGTCAACGGCTGGTACTTCTACTCGCTCAACTGGATCTCGCCGGGAAGCATGCTCCGCAGCCTGCCGAGCATCGTCTGGCACGTCGCGCGACAGCCCCGGGCCGCCGCGGGCGTCATCCCGAGCACCGTTCGACACAGCTTCCCGATCATGGAGCGCCGGTGGCGCGCGGACCTGCAGCCGCGGTATCGCGCCGCGGTGACGGCTGCCGCGGAGCGCGTAGAAGTGATTCCCGTCTCCGAGCTTCCCGGCCTCATCAACGAGATGGCGGCGCTGGCCGGCGAGTACTACGGTTCGGTGGTGGCCCTGGCCGGCGCCGCCTACAAGATGGAGATCAACTTGGCGAAGTTCTATCGCAAGCACTTGGAGCCGGCGCTCGGCGGAAGCCACCTGCCGCTCCTGGCCGGCATCGAGGCGCCCTCAGACCCCGAACCGCACGCAGTGGTCTCACTCGACTGGTGGCACACCTCGGGGAGGCAGGCGGGATCACCGTCCGGGACTGCGGCTCACGGCCGAGCGGTAGCGGGAAGGCAGGCGGCGGAGGCCGCCGCGCGCGAGGCGCTCGCATCCTCTCCACGCCGCCTTCGGGATTTCGAGAGCATGCTTGCGGACGGGCAGCACCTCGTCTCCATCCGCGAGGAGCAGGTTCGCGAGTGGACCCTCCCGTGGCCGGTTATGCGGCGCGCCGTCGTGCGCATCGGCGAGTCGCTCGTCTCGCGTGGGCTGCTCGAGAGCGCGGACGATGTCTTCTTCCTCTACCGCGACGAGGTGATGGGGGCACTGGATGGCGGAGAGCTGCCCAGCGCAACGAGCGTGCACTCTCGGCGCACCCAGCGGGAGGAGCAGGCCAGGCTGGTGCCGCCGATGGCCATCGGCAAGTGGAACCCGATGCTGAAGCGCTTCCTTGAGAGCTATCCCGCGATGTTCGGCGCCAGGCCCTCCGACCACGCGATCGTGTCCGGCGTACCCGCATCCCCCGGTATCGCCTCTGGCACGGTGCGGACGATCCGTGGCCCCCATGAGTTCGACCAGCTGCAGCCCGGTGAGGTGCTGGTTGCGCCGTTCACGGCGCCGGCGTGGACGCCGCTCTTCACGCGCGCGGCTGCAGTGGTGACCGATGTCGGGAGCGCTGCCGCCCACGCGTCCATCGTGGCCCGCGAGTACGGGATCCCGGCCGTGGTCGGCTGCGGGGACGCCACCGCACGGCTGCGCACGGGTATGCATGTGACCGTGGACGGCACCACCGGCAACGTCGAACCGGCCGCAGGCTAGCCGACGCGCTGCCCTGCTCGCCGCCAGCCTCGGTCTTGCGTGTCACGCAGCCAGCTGGCAACCATCTCGATGCGCACGCGGCAGGTCGCCGCGGATCTGCAGGGGAGGTAGGAATCCACCACCTGCCACGTCCCCGGACCTCGTCACGCGGCCCTTCTTCGCAATTGGTTGCATGGGGTGCAACCCCCGGCTTGACCCTCACGTTACGTTAGGCTCTAGCCTCCATGCCGATGGACACCTTGACCGAGCCCCGAAGTCTCACGGTCGGCGCCGTCGCCCGCCTGGCGGGCATCACGGTGCGGACGCTGCACCACTACGACGAGATCGGCCTGCTCACCCCGAGCGGGCGGTCGG
>DASUSP010000162.1:0-4782 GCA_036375035.1 Candidatus Limnocylindria bacterium | reverse complement strand
GAAGTGCTCCCCCTTGGCGACGTGCTCGGAGCCCTGGAACATCATGTGCTCGAACAGGTGCGCGAAGCCGGTCCGGCCGGGCTTCTCGTGCTTGCTGCCGACGTCGTACCACAGGTTCACGGCGACGATCGGGGCCCGATCATCGGGAGAGAGGATGACGCGGAGTCCATTCGGCAGCGCGTGCCGCTGGATCGGTACCTGGGGCAATGCGGGATCCTCATCGCGTGTGCAGTCGGGCGCCGAGCCGGAGGCCGCATCGGTCCATCCGGCACAGCGAGCGGAAGGCTACCACGCGGATCGCGGGATGGGCTGCGGGCGGTACGTCCGAGCTGCGACACGGCGCGCACGGGGCATGACAGACTAGGCGCCGATGACCGACAAGCGACTCGACCGCCAGCCCGATCACCCCGTCGGCCAGGGGGCGCTGGACCAGGGCCTGGCCCACCGCTACGACGTCCTGGCCACCGGCGAGAGCGACCAGGCCAACGACCAGGTCCTCAAGCACGGTGACGCCTTCGCCGTCTTCGATCGGCACGGCGACATCCGCCCGGAACTGCTGGGCGAGCACGGCATCTACCACCGTGGAACGCGGCACCTGTCCGGCCTGCTGCTCACCCTGGCCGGTAGCCGGCCCCTGCTGCTCGGGTCCACCGCGAAGCGCGACAACTCGCGGCTGGCGATCGACCTGACCAACACAGACCTGGATGGCGGGAGCCGCATCCCGCACAGCACCATCCACCTGGCACGCACCAAGGCGCTGCTCGACGGAACCTGCCACGAGCGGATCACGTTGCGCTCGTTCGCGGAGGCGCCGCTCGATGTCACGCTGGAGCTCCACTTCGAGGCCGACTTCGCCGACATCTTCGAGGTTCGCGGCATGGTCCGCGGCGAGCGGGGGCGGATGCTGGCCCCCGGCATCTCGGAGCGCGGCGTCCTCCTCCGCTACCAGGGGCTCGACGACGTCATGCGCCGGACGCGCATCTCATTCTCCCCGAGGCCCGAGGAGCTCACGGCGAGCCGCGCCCGGTTCCGGGTCCGTATCGAGCCGGGACGAGCCACGGGCCTCGATCTGGCGATCAGCTGCGAGCAGGGATCCACCCGGCGACGCAGCGTGCCCTCCATCGAGGAGGCGGTGCTGCGCGTTCGGCGCCACCACGCCGGGGTCCGCCGCGGTGGGACGCGGCTGTCCGGCTCGAATGAGCTCTTCGGCGACTGGCTGGAGCGCTCCGAGTCGGACGTGGCAATGCTCACCGCGCGGACCGAGCAGGGCCTCTACCCGCACGCCGGCGTCCCGTGGTTCAGCGACCCGTTCGGCCGGGACGGGCTGATCGTGGCGCTGCAGTGCCTGTGGGTCGCGCCGCAGGTAGCGAGGGGCGTGCTGGGCTACCTTGCGGCCAACCAGGCCGATGCGTACGACCCCACCTCCGACGCCCAGCCGGGCAAGATCCTGCACGAGGTCCGCCAGGGCGAGATGGCGGCCACCGGCGAGGTCCCGTTCCGCCGCTACTACGGCTCACACGACGCCACGCCCCTGTTCGTGCTGCTCGCGGCCGAATACCTGCGCCAGACCGATGACCTCGCGACCGTGGAGGGCCTGTGGCCGAACATCGAGCGCGCGCTGGCCTGGATGGCGACCGATGGCGACCGCGACGGCGACGGCTTGCTCGAGTATCACCGGGAGAGCGACGACGGCCTCGCCCAGCAGGGCTGGAAGGACTCGTGGGACTCGATCTTCCATGCCGATGGCAGCCTGGCGGCCGGCCCGATAGCGCTCGTCGAGTTGCAGGCCTACGCCTACGCGGCGCAGCAGGGCGCCGCGGGGATCGCCGAGCGGCTGGGCCACGCCGGTCGGGCGGCGGAGCTGCGCAAGTCGGCAGCTCGCCTCCGCGACGCCTTCGACGCCGCCTTCTGGGACGAGGCGCTGGGCACCTACGTCCTCGCCCTGGACGGGAAGAAGCGGCCGTGCCGCGTCCGCTCGTCGAACGCAGGGCATGCGCTGTACACCGGCATCGCGCGGCCGGAGCGGGCCGCCGACGTCGCGCGCACCCTGATGTCCGATGCCTCGTTCAGCGGCTGGGGCATCCGCACAGTGGCCGCCGGCGAGGCGCGCTACAACCCGATGGCCTACCACAATGGGTCGGTCTGGCCGCACGACAATGCCATGGTGGCCCGCGGCCTGGCCCGCTACGGCTTCATGGACGAGGCGGTGCGCATCCTGGAGGGCATCTTCGAGTCGAGCCACCACTTCGACCTGGCCCGCCTGCCGGAGCTGTTCTGCGGCTTCACCCGCCGCGAGGACGAGGGGCCGACCCGCTACCCGGTCGCCTGCTCCCCGCAGGCCTGGGCGGCCGGTGCGGTGTTCATGCTCACCGAAGCCGTCCTGGGGATGGAGGTCGACGCGGCTGCCCGCGAGGTGCGGCTGCGGCACGCGCGCATGCCCGGCTTCCTGGACCGCCTTGCGCTGCGCAACCTGCGGGTCGGTGACGCGCGGCTCGACCTCGACCTGGAACGCCAGCGCCACGGGGTCGGGATCCGCGTGACGCAGCGGACCGGTGACGTCGAGGTGATCGCCGTCAAATGACGCCGCCCGGGGACCTTTGTCCCGGGACGAGCGGTTCTCCATACGGTCTTTCGGGCACTTGGCCCCTTCAGGCCGGCGAGCTAACACTGGCTGGCTGGATCTCAAGCTGGGGGTTAGGAGGGAGGCGCAACCATGTCCTCCGCAGTCCAGGCTGCGGCCCCGGAGCGCATGGACGCTCCGACGTCCGCGAGCCGAGAGACCATCCGCAGGGCCCTGCTCGCGTGCGGCGTGCTGGCGGCGGTCGAGTACATCGTCTGGCACGAGGTCGCCGCCCTTCAGTGGGATGGGTACAGCCGCATCTCCAACGCCATCAGTGAGCTTTCTCTGACCGGCAATCCGTCGAGGGCGATCCTCGTCCCGTGGCAACTGCCCATCTACGACCTGCTGCTCATCGGATTCGGCGTAGGCATTTGGGTTTCGGCGCGAGGCAAGCGCTCACTGCGTGCAGCCGGCGCACTCCAGATAGTGGCCGGTGCGACGTTGCCACTCTGGTTGCTCCTCGGCGAATCGAGTGTGGCGGTCCACGTCATCCTCGCCATGGTGTCGGTGCTGAGCTGGTTTGGGACCATGGGCTTCGCCGCAGTGGGCATCGGCGGACGCTTCCGGCTCTACACCATCGCGAGTGCCGTGGCGGTCCTGGCGTCCTTCGTCCCGGCGTTCATGTATGCACCCGCGGTCGAAGCGGGGGACCCGACCCCCTACATCGGGCTCTTTGAACGGATCGGGTTCGCAGTCTACTTCGTGTGGACGACGGTGTTCGCGATCGTCCTGTGGCGGCGCCAGTCCTCCGAAGCCGGCGAAGCACGAGACACCGGGCTACGACGCAGCGATTACGTAGGGAGCGGTCCCTCGAGCGCCAACTCGTGACACAGGACGAATGGCGCGTCGAGTGGCGGAGATGTTCGGTGGTGAGCGGCCAGGGATTCGAACCCTGAACCTAGTGATTAAGAGTCACTTGCTCTGCCGTTGAGCTAGCCGCCCGGGGAGATGATGCCGGAGGCGGCGGGCAGGGTCAACCCGACCCCGGAGCAGGTCAGACAGCGGGCTGGCCCGGTCCGCCGAACGGCTCCGGTGCCTCGCCGTAGTGGTCGTCCAGGAAGGCCCGGATCTCGTCGATATCGGCCTCGTCCTGGTACAGCAGCCAGTTCCACGCAGTCACCGCGATGGGGTGGCCGAAGTCCTGCCCGGTCCACGGCGAGAGGATCACCTTGAACTTGGCGGAGCGGACCTGCTGCTCCACGTACTGCGTCAGCTCGGCCACGTCATCCGGGGCGACCTGGTCCGGCTGGTACCAGATCACGATGCCGCCGTGTTCCAGGTTGTGGATGACCTGCGGCTGCTGAGCCGGCGCGGCCGGGGAGTACACGCCCCAGTTGCCGGGCGTGCCCCAGTGCTCGCCGGACGTGGCCGGAACGGAGCTATAGCCGCTCCCGACCGCCCCGTCGGCGATGTGCCCGCCGCCGTCGTCCACCTGCCGCTCTCCGACCCGCGCCGCCGCGCCGCCGCCGAACATGAGGAAGACGACCAGGATCACGACTCCGACCACCAGGACGCCGCCGATGATCAGGATGCGCGGATCGATCGCCGCCCCGCCCGCGCTGCCGGACGCGGAGACGCGGCGGGTCATGGCGGCCTCGCTGGCACGGCCGCGGCGCTGGATGCCGGAAGTTCGTCGCTTGGTCATTGGGGCGAGAGGATAGCGGAGCCATCGTCGCCATGCCCGCGGCACTCCGGGCCGGCCCTGGCCCCGGGAGGGGATCCGGCCTGCCGCTTGCTAGAATCGACCCACGTCGCCCTCGCGCGACGGAGATTCCCCTGGAGGAGCAATGACCCAAGCCGACGAGCCGCGCCGCGAAAGCATCCCCGGCCTCGCTCGCCGCCTGATCGGCGGCTTCGTCCAGCTGGCCAGGCTGGAGATCACCCGCGGCCGGCAGGAGATCGGCGAGATGCTGAGCGAGACCAAGACCGGCGTGATCCTGATCGGCATCGGGATCGGCCTGCTGGTCCTGGCGCTCATCGCGTTCGTGGCGTTCATCATCCTGGCCCTCGCCGCCCTGACCGGGCTGCCGGGCTGGCTGATGGCCCTGATCGTGTTCATCGTGCTGGCGGTGATCGCCGCGTTCCTGGCCTACCGGGGCGTGCGCAGGATCCGCATCGGACCGCCCGAGGAGACCATCGAGGCGGTGAAGGAGGACGTGGCG
>DASUSP010000161.1:0-9105 GCA_036375035.1 Candidatus Limnocylindria bacterium | reverse complement strand
CTGGCTGGAGCGCCATCCATCGGGCGTCCGCTACCGTGCCGAGATCCAGCGCGTGATCGGGGTCGGCCGGCACTCGCTCGACTGGAGCCGCTGACCCCGACCCTCCGTCACCCGGCCCTGCGTCCTGAACGACCCCCTGCTCGCCGGGCCGGCAAGGCGCGGCACGCGGCTTGCATTCGGGCCCCGGCGTGACCAGAACCGAGACCGGACCGGACCCGGTCATCACCATGTCCGGCGTCACCCGGCGTTTCGGCGACTTCACGGCGGTCAACGACGTGACGCTGCACGTTGAGCGGGGGACGATCCTGGGACTGATCGGTCCAAGCGGATCGGGCAAGACCACGACCGTGCGGATGCTGACCGGCACGCTGGAGGCCAGCGACGGCCAGATCCAGGTGGGCGGGCAGGATCCCAGGCATTTCACCCGCGGGCTTCGCGAGCGAATCGCCTACATGCCGCAGCTGTTCTCGCTCTACACCGATCTGACCGCCGAGGAGAACGTGGGCTTCGTGGCCGCGCTCTACGGCATGTCGTGGTGGGGTCGCGGGGCACGCGTTCGGCGCGCGCTCGAGGTCGTCGACCTCTGGGATGCCCGCAACCGCCGCGCCGGTGACCTATCCGGCGGCATGCAGCGGCGCCTGGACCTGGCCTGCGCCATCGTCCACCAGCCGGACATCCTGTTCATCGATGAGCCGACCGCCGGCATCGACCCGATGCTGCGACAGGCCATCTGGGACGAGTTGCGCCGGATGCGCGACGAGGGCCGCACGCTGCTGGTCACCACCCAGTACGTGGGCGAGGCCGAGTACTGCGACTCGGTGGCGCTGCTGGCCGAGGGCGAGCTGGTGGCGCTCGACACGCCGATTGCCCTGCGGCACCGGGTCTTCGGCGGCGAGGTGCTTGAGATCGAGGCCGACGCCCCGATCACGCCGGAGCTGATCTCCGGGGTGGAGGAGGTCCAGTCCGTTCGTCAGACCGCGCCGCGCAAGCTGATCGCAGTGGTCACCGATGCCGGGACCGCCACTCCGCGCCTCATGGAGACGATCACGGGCGCCGGCATCGGGGTCATCAGCCTGGAGGAGTACCAGCCCAGCTTCGACGAGGTGTTCGCCGAGCTGGTGCGCGAGCGGCGAGCGCAGCGCGACGGCAACGGAGAGGCGGCCAGGCATGCTGCGTGAGGTGGCGCACACCCTGGTACGGATCACATCCTTCATCGGCAAGGAGCTGCGCGAGGTCTTCCGGCGGCCGGGCGTGCTGGCCAGCCTGGTGCTGGGCCCGTTCCTGATCATGCTCCTGTTCGGCATCGGCTACACCGGCGCGCGCTCGCCGTTCCGCACCGAGATCGTGGTCCCCGCCGGCTCACAGCTGCCGCGCGATCAGGCCTTCTACGAGGAGCTGGCGCCCGGCCGCATCCAGGTGGTGGGGATCAGCGACGACCAGTCGCTGACCGAGCATCGGCTGCGGCAGCAGGAGATCGACCTCATGGTCGTGGCGCCGGAGAACGCCGTTGCGCAGCTGCGCGCCGGGGAGCGCACCGAGATCCTCGTGGCCTGGAACCAGATCGACCCGGTCTATGACGGGCTGGCCCACCTGGCGGTGGCGACCATGGTCGCCGAGCTCAATGCGGAGATCATCCGCCAGGCCGCGGCGGAGGGCATCACCCTGGCCGAGGGCGAGCTGGGGCCGCAGGTCACCGACATCTCTCCGGAGGTCATCTCCAAGCCCACCACAGCCGTCACCCGGAACGTTTCGCCCAGCGAGCCGAGCGTCCTCAACTTCTTCGCGCCGGCCGTGCTGGCGCTGGTGCTGCAGCACCTGGGCGTGACGCT
This sequence comes from Candidatus Limnocylindria bacterium, assembly GCA_036375035.1. Lineage (GTDB taxonomy): Bacteria > Chloroflexota > Limnocylindria > QHBO01 > QHBO01 > JAPSGM01. The sequence goes on along the minus strand of DASUSP010000161.1, from coordinate 7,276 downwards.
CACCGCGCTGTCCATGGTGCGCGAGCGCCTCAGCGGCCAGATGGACCTGTTCCGGGTGGCGCCGGTCAACTCCATGGAGGTGCTGATCGGCAAGTACGTGGCCTACGGCCTGCTGACCCTGGTGGTCGGCGGCGTGGTGGGGGCGTTGATGATCTTCGCGCTGGGCGTCCCGATCCTGGGCGGCTACCTGGCCGCGGTCGGCGTCGTCCTGCTGCTGGCCTTCGCCTCGCTGGGGGTGGGGCTGCTCATCTCGCTGGTGGCCGACTCGGAGCGCCAGGCCGTGCAGCTGTCGATGCTGGTGCTGCTGGCATCCGTCTTCTTCTCAGGCTTCGTGCTGCCGGTGCAGGACTTCATCGGCGCGGTGCAGTACTTCGCCTACGCGCTGCCGGTCACGCACGGCATCGCCACCCTGCAGGAGACCATGCTGCGCGGCGAGGTGAGCAGCGTGTGGATGATCGGCGCGCTGGCCGGCATCGGCGCGGCGCTCTACCTGCTGTCGCTGCTGCGGCTGCGGCGCATCCTGAGCTCAGCCACCTAGCTGGTTTTCAGGAGCCGGCCGGCGGAAGAGGCGGTGCCCCCACCACGCTTCGGGTATTGCGGAAGATCCAGGCGGCGCCAACCGCGGCTGCCAATATCGGCAGCACCTGCCAGGCCAGGAACCCGTAGAACAGCCAGCTGAGCGGCACGCCGCCGCCCAGCCGCTCGGCGGTGATGCGGCCCTCGAAGGTCTCGAGCCGATTCGCCAGGATCCGCATCTGGGTTCCGACCTCGGCGACGTCGGCGCGGTTGTTGTCGAGGGCCTCGCCGATGCCCTCCAGGTTGTCGCCGAGCTGCCGCATCTGGCCGGCGCTGCGCTCGAACTGGTCGGCCAGGGGCAGGAGCGGCTGCGCGCCGAAGAGCGAGATCCCCATGGCCGCCCCAAGCGCGTCCAGGGTCACCGCGGTCTCACGGGTCAGGCCGGCTGCGTCGTCGGTCGAGGCGCGGGCCTCGGCGATGCTCACGTCGAAGCCCTCGAACGCGTCGGCGGCCACGCGGGTGGCCTCGGTGGCGGATGCCATGGTGTCGAGCGCCGAGGTGGTGACCCGGTCGAGGCGCGAGACGAGCGGTCCGCCGATCAACAGGGCCGCGACCATCAGGATGGCGCCCAGGACGGCGTAGGCCGCGAGCAGCCAGGCGAGGATACGCATGTCCGGCTGATCTTAAGCAGGCCGCGTGCCACCGGTAGCATTGCCGTCGCATGCGCACCACCGCCCTGCGGCCCCTGATCGGCCGGTTCCTGCCGGCCGGCGGCGTCCTCCTCTCGGTCCTGCTCTTCGGCAGCTACGTGATGGGGCTGCTCCGCGACCGCAGCTTCGCTCGCACCTTCGGCGCCGGTGCGGAGCTCGACGCCTACAACGCGGCCTTCGTCCTGCCCGAGCTGCTGCTCGACGTCCTGGTGGAGGCGGGGCTGGCGGCCCCGTTCATCCCGATCTTCCTGCGCCTCCGCGCGGTGGAGGATGGGGGAGAGGCGGACCGCTTCGCCCGCACGATCCTGAGCGGCGCGATCACCATCATGGGCTTCGCGGCGGTGCTGATGTTCGTCTTCGCCGAGGCCACGACGGCTGTGATCGCGCCCGGTTTCGCCGAGGATCCAGCACAGAGGGACCTGTACGTGGCGCTCTTCCGCGTGATGCTGGTCACGCCCATCCTGTTCGCCGCCTCACTGACCCTGGGCCAGGTGATGCTCGCCGAGCAGCGCTTCTTCTGGTACGGCATCGCCCCGCTGCTCTACAACGGCGGCATCATCCTTGGCACCATCACCCTCAGCGGGTCGATGGGCATCTACGGCCCGGCGGTGGGGGCGGTCATCGGCGCGACGCTGCACCTGGGCAGCCGCTTCATCGGTCTGCGCAAGAGCACGTTCCGGATCGGGCTCGGCTGGCGGGCGCGCCCCGATTCGCTGCGCGAGTTCGTGCGGCTGATGCTGCCCAAGATGGTCAGCCACCCGGTGGAACCGATGACCTTCCTGTTCTTCACCAACGTGGCCTCCGGCCTGGCCGCCGGAAGCGTCACGGTGGTCAGCTACGCCCGCAACTTCCAGAGCGTGCCGGTCAGTCTGATCGGCGTGGCCTTCGCGCTGGCCGTCTTCCCGGCCCTCTCCACCGCGCACGCCACCGGCGACCGCCGCGGCTTTCTGCGCCTGCTCGGGAGCCAGGCGCTGACCATCGGTGTCATCACCACGCTGGGGGCGATCGGTCTGATCGTGGTGGGGGAGCTGGCCATCCGCGTCCTGCTGGGGGGCGGCGCCTTCGGGCCGGATGACGTGCAGCGCACCGCGGCGGTGCTTGGCGCGTTCGCGCTGTCGGTCCCGCTCGAGAGCCTCTCGCACCTGCTGAGCCGCGCCATCTACGCCACGCGGCACACGCTGCTGCAGGTGCTTGCCTCGCTGGCCGGGCTGGGGATCACGGTGGCGGCCACCCTTGCCCTCCTGCCGGAGGCCGGTATCGTGGCCATCCCGCTGGGTTTCAGCATCGGGCAGGCGGGAAAGGTGGTGCTGCTGGCGCTGGCGCTGGCCGTCCGGCTTCGGACTCTGCCGCAGGGCGAGCACGGCTCGCGCTGAGCCAGATTTCGCGTCGTGGTCAACGCGGCGTGGTGGGAACCAGGACCACGAACCGGCCGTCGCGGTCGGGGTACGCGCCTTCCGGGCGCGTCCAGCCCGGACCGATGCTCTCGTAGCCGGGCGGCCCCTGGAAGGCCGGCCAGTTGCGCTCCAGCTCGGCGACGTCCTCGAAGTTGCCCGGCCCGTCCGACTGGCCCCAGATCGACGAGCTGCGCGGGTACCACGGGTCCAGGATGTAGGCGCCGGAGATGTGGGCATCGGGGAAGATGGAAGGGTCGGCGTCGGCTCGATAGCCGGTCATGACCCAGGTGTGGGCCCCCCACCACGGGAACATGACCACCGGCTTGTCCGTGGTCGAGATGGCCACCGCCGAGTCGTGCAGGGCATCGGTGTAGGTGGCGTAGGCTCGCACCTCGTAGCCGGACGCGCCGTAGGCAGCCAGCGCGCGCTGCACCGCGGCCGGCCCCCAGCCGCCGTTGTGGCTGTCCTCCCACGACTCCCATTCGCCGATGCGGTTGGCGATCTGGGTCTGGAACTCGACCGACGTGTCGCCCAGGCCCAGGATGGCCAGCACCATCTGCGTGCCGGCCACCGCGCACCACTTGTCAGTGTGCTGCGAGGCGAAGACCGCCGCATGGTCGTCGACGATGGCCACGTCCACCGGCGCACGGACGGGCGTGGGCTCCGGCGTGGGGGTCGAGGCGTCCCGCGAGGGCCGGTGCGTGGGCGCCGGCGTGGATTCCGGTGTCGGCGAGGCCGTCGGACGCGGCGTGACGACCACCGTCTCCTCCCCGGGGAGGTCCGGCGTCAGGCGCAGCGCGGCACTGACGCGCATCATCAGCACGTCCAGCCGATCCGCGGCGCCGAGCGTGTTGGTCCACACCGCCCCGAAGCCGACGCTCAGCGCCAGCAGCGGCGCCACCACCAGGTAACGCGCTGGCAGCCGCCGCGGACGGCGGCCGGGTTCGGTTCGGAGAGGCGGGGTCATGCGTCCATGATGGACGATTTCAGCCCACCTGTCGTTCCATCGGCCTGGCCATGGTCAGCCGTCGTGTCGTGAGCGGCGCGCCTGGAGCAGCCGCCCCAGCTCCTGTGACGCGCCTGGTGCGGTCAGGGCCGCCGCCGCGTCGCGCGCCGCCGGGGATGAGTGCCAATCGGGATCGGCCGACGACAGGGTCGCCCCGCCGATGACGCGGTCGTCGTGGATCAGGGGTACGGCCACCAGCGAGTGCAGCTGCAGGGCCCGCATCACGAGAAGGTGCTCCGGGCTGCCGCTCCAGCGTCGCAGCGTGGTGTCGCTGACCGTCAGGCGCTGGACCTCGCGGGCTTCGACCGCACGGGCCACGGGTCCCTCAGGGGTCGGCGCGAACGCCTCGAGGCGCATCGCCACCTCGGTCATGGCCGGGTCGCGGTGCGCAACGGCCATCCGCAGGAGCGTCCCGTCCTCGGTGACCAAGTCCACGGCCGCCACGTCGGCCAGCCGGGCGGCCTCCTGGGCCAGGCGGCGGGCCGCCGCGGAGACGGGATCGGGACGCAGCAGGTCACCTCGCGCGCCATCCAGCCAGGCACCCAGGCCGGCCGCCATCTCGGCCATCTCCTGGATCAGCTCCTCGTCACGCTCGCGCGGCTCGGTACCGTAGACCCCCACCATGCCGATCACCGACCCGCCGAAGCGGATCGGCGCGCCGGCGGCCGATCTCACGGCGAAGCGCCTGGCAGCGGCGGCGCGCGGAAAGTTCCGATCATCGGCGATGGCCGCGATCCACGCCGGGCGCGCGCTGTTCCAGACACGCCCCGGCAGGCCGAAGCCGGGGACCAGGCTGACCTGGCGGCTGTGCTCCACGAATCCCTCCCGGCGCTCGTCCGAGACGGCCGCCACGCAGCGGAGGAGGCCACGGTCGCCCAGCCAGAGCTCGCCGGCGGACCATTCCCCTGCCTTGCGGAAGACCCGGAGAACGGCGCGCGCCTGCTCGACTACGCCCTTGCGATCGAGGGCCTTCTGCAGGTCGGGGCGCAGCTCGGCGGGCGCGCTCGTGGCCGGCCCATCGCCCGCGGTCGTCGTGGCCAGCCGCGCCAGCACGTCCAGCAGGACGTCGACCTGGAACGGCTTCTCGACGATGACCACGTCCGGCTGGGTAGCCAGCCTGGGCGCCTCCGCGCGCATGGCGTCAAGGTCGCCGGTGCAGATCAGGACCGGCGTGCGGGCGAGTCTGGCATCGGCCCGGATGGCGTCGAAGGCGTTGCCCTCCGAGCCCTCCAGGCGCCAGTCGAGGATGATCACCTGGGGCCGAGCCGATCTCATCTGCGCGACCAGGTCGGGGCCTGGGCGGACGGAAGCCACCGCGTATCCCTCGTCGGCGAGCAGACTTTCGAGCAGCTCACGCACGGCACGGTCGTCGTCGACGACTGCCACCCGCGTTGCGGCCACGCTCCCTCCGTGATGGTAAGGGCTCTCGGCGGCCCTAAACCGATTGTCAGGCTGTCGTCAACCGATCGATCACGGTTCGCGATCGCCCATAGTGTCTGCTACGATCGCGACCCACGGACCGATGGGCGGCTAGCTCAGCTGGTTAGAGCACTTGCTTGACATACACCGGCGCCTGAACGGTGTAGCCCCCACCTCCCGCCGAACGACGAAGACCCCGAAGTAATGCGCTGTCCTGTGCCTGCCTGGCACGCGCTTTTCGGACTCACCCAGGCGAAGCTGCTGACGGTCATGACCGGCCCCGACCGTGCCTCGGGATACGCGCCGGCACCCCGCCCGACGTCGCGGAAGATTGACGCCGCGGCGGTCGGCGCCGAGGCGGCCGACAGGGCGGTCCGTTCCTGCGTCGCCCCGGATGGCGTCGTATGCGCTGCCCTCCGCGCCCTCGAACGCCAGTCGAGGATGATCACCTGGGGCCGAGCCGACCGAAGCTGCGTGACCAGGTCTGGGCCGGACGGATGGCCGTCACCGATATCCCTCATCCGCAAGCAGACTCCCGAGCAGCTCACGCACGGTACCGTCGTCGTTGACGACTGCCACCCGCGTTGCGGCCACGTTCCCCTCCGTGATTGTCAGAGTTCTCGGCGGCCCTGAAACAGACGGTCAGGCTGTCGTCAACCGATCGGCGACGGAATGCGCGTTCGATGCGGTCACGATCGAGGCCCGCGGGCCGCTCCGGGGGAGCGCCAGCGCTCCCTGGTCTAGTCGACGAGCAACCGACCGAGCCACACGAAATGCGCGTCGCCTTAGACCGGGGCCGCGCTGGTGATCAAGGCACCCAGCAGCCCGGCGATGCCGGCGGCAGCAAACGCCAGCGTGAAGGTCGCGATCAGCGGCCACCGCAGCTCCTGCCCGCGCACAAGCTGGGCGCCGTAGTAGAGGGTCACGATCGCCACCGATGTCGCGAGCATCGGCGCCATCCAGGCCAGGTGCTCCTTCCACTCCATGGCGAATGTGTGTAGCGCCGACAGCTCGGGATTGTCGAGCAGGAAGTAGCGCGGATAGCCGACCAGGTCGACGGTGCCCTCCGGTGGACGTGCCCGGTACCATGGATAGACGATCCAGGTACCGGTGAAAACCGTCAGCCACGCGACGATCGCCATCACCCAGACACCGATCAGCAAACGGGGCGTGCGCTCGGTGATGCCTTCCGCCGACAGGTATCGCGCCTTGAGCCTCCACAGGCCCGCGAGGCCGCCGACGAACGCCAGCAGGAAGAGTGCGCCGAGCACTATTCCGTGGAGGGCTGCCCAGGTTTCGCGCTCGAGCTGGATGATCGACCCTCGCCTTCCCGAATCCCGACGCAACCCAACGATGCTGTCCGCAGCTCAGCGCCGCAGCATGGCGAGCCGGCGCTCGTACTCCTCGCCATCGATGTCGCCGCCCGCGTAACGGCGCCGCAGGACCTCCTCCGGCGAATCGCCGCCGCGATCTCCGCGGCGGTTCTGCGTCTGGCTGATGTACCAGACGGCGAGCCCGATGAGCAGAGGCACCACCAGGAGCTCGAGTCCCATCATTGCGTGTCCTCCTCTCGATGTCGGCACATCTGGGCTGCTCCTTAGCGTCGGAGCTGGGCGAGGCGGCGCTCGTACTCCTCGCCATCGATGTCGCCGCCCGCGTACCGGCGCCGCAGGATCTCCTCGGCCGATTCGTCGCGCCTGCCCTCACTGCGGCCTTGCGTGCGGTTCATGAGCCAGACGACGAACCCGATGATCACCGCCAGCACCAAGACCCAGAGGACCATGCCGATGCCCATCCCCCACCAGCCGATATCGCCCCATTCACTCCCCATCATCGTTCGTCCTCCCTGTAGATCGGAACGCTGCCCTAGCGGGAAGGCAGATCACGTTAGACCGCGGGTTGCCGTGCGGTAGGGCCGAGGGTCACTGCCGGATGCCCACGCCGCTGCGGGATCCCGCACTGGACCCTACGTGGGCCCATTCGGGAACTGGTACCGATGTAGCCGCAGGAGGCGGACGCTGATCCTCAGCACCCGGTCGGACCGCCCTCGCCATGATGGTGGGGTACGTGCCAGCACCGGCCGGCGATGCCACTCGAACCGCCCGCCGTCCGCCGGACCGATGCGGAGCACCGCAACGTGCCTGCGGCCCGGCAGGCCGATGCTGTGACCCGCGGCTCTGGCAATCGCCAATGCCGGCGCCTAGGTTCAAGCCATGTCCGGCGAGCATCGG
>DASUSP010000160.1:0-6013 GCA_036375035.1 Candidatus Limnocylindria bacterium | reverse complement strand
CTGAGACTCCGCGAGCCGCTTCCGCGCGCGGTCGACCGGTGCACGGAGCGGCTCGGCGAGTTCCGGTTCCAGGCTCTCGAGAGCGATCCAGGCCCGATCGTAGGCTGCCGAGGCGTCCGCCAGCTCGCCCATTGCCTCCAGTGAGTGCCCTAGGTTCAGCAGCAGCGAGGGCAGGAACGAGGCTGTCCCCTCTCCTGCCGCCTCAGCGCGCTCGAGCGCGGTGCGATTCCATGCCAGCCGCGCTCCCTCATCGGCCTGCACGCGGGCCAGGTAGTGGGCCGCCATGCTGGCCTCCACGTCGTTGCCGCGCGCGTCCCAGGCCTGCCGGTACAGCTCGGCCGCGCGCTCACCGTCACCCGCCTGCTCCGCCTGCACACCGGCCACGCAGAGCCTGACGACGCCGTTCTCGGGATCGATTCCGCTCACGAGAGGTGGCGCTCCAGGAACCTGCCCCGCCCGCGCCCGCCGACGAAGATGCCGTCACGCACCACGGGGCGCCCGCGCAGCAGGACGGTGCGCACCGCTCCCCGCACCGCCATCCCCTCGAATGGCGTGAAGTCGCTGAAGTGGTGGAGCTCTGCCTGCCGGACGACGCGGCTGGCCTGCGGGTCGAAGAGGACCAGGTCAGCGTCGCGCCCGGGCGCGATGGCGCCCTTGGACGGCAGGCCGAACAGCCTCGCCGGCGTGGTCGACAGGACGTCCACCATGCGCTCCAGGCTCATCCTGCCGGCGGCCGGACCGAACGTGTGCGTGACCGCCAGGAGCGTCTCGATCCCCGGTGCCCCGTTGCTGATCTGCGGGAACGGGGGCGCGGGCAGCTGCTTGTCGACCGCCAGCCGGTCCGGCACGTGGTCGGAGGCGACCAGGTCCAGGCCTCCGCGTGCCAGACCCAGCCACAGCGCCTGCCGGTCGGCGTCGGTGCGGAGCGGCGGCGAGATCACGGAGCGGATGAGCTCGGCCTCGTCATCGGTCTCGTAGATGGCATCGGTCTTCGACAGGTACTGGGGGCAGGTCTCGGCGTAGACCGGCCAGCCGCGGGCTTTGGCGGCCGCGACCTCGGCCAGGGCATCGGCGCACGAGAGGTGCACGACATAGACCGATGCCCCCGCCGCCTGGGCCAGGGCAATGGCCCGATGCGTGGCCTCCGCCTCGGCGTAGGTCGGCCGGCTGAGCGCGTGGTGGCGGCAGCCGGTGTTCCCGGCGGCAAGAGCCCGCTCGGTCAGGGCATCGATGATGGTCGCGTTCTCGCAGTGCACCTGCAGCATCCCGCCTTGGCGCCCCATCGCCTGCATGGCGGCGAAGAGGCGATCATCGGTCAGGCGGAAGTCATAGACCATGAACGCCTTGGCGGTCGGGACGCCTGCGGCGATCAGCGCAGGCAGCTCGCCGGCCGGATCCTGCTGCTGGCGGGTGATGACCGATGACAGGGCGTAGTCGACCGCCGACTCGCCCTCGGTGCGGGCCCGGAACTCGCGCATGCCGGCCAGGAGCGAGGCGGCGCCCTCCTCGGAGATCCCCGTCCCGGGGTTGTTGAAGGCCAGGAAGGTGGTGGTGCCGCCGTGCGCCGCCGCCACGCTGTCGGCGTAGAAGCGATCCGGCAGCTCCTCGCTTGGCAGGCGCGTATGGGTGTGGACGTCGACCACGCCCGGCAGGACCAGCAGCCCCGTGGCGTCGAGCGTGGGCGTGCCGTCGGCGGCGTGGCGCCGGGCGAGGCCCTCCCCCGCCGCCTCGATGCGCTCGCCGGTGATCGCGACGTCGGCCCGGAAGCTGCGCTCGGCGGTGACGACCGTTCCGCCGCTGACGATCAGGTTGGGCATGCGCGCAGCCTAGCGCGGCATGGAATGCCGCTGTCCGGCAGTCAGCGCCGCGGGGGTGGGTCCGGGCCGTCCGTCTCCACGCCCGGCGGTGGACCGCCACCGGTGGGATGGTCGATGTAGGGCGTGGGCGGCATGTGGCCGAACTCGCTCGACTCCCCGTGGAAGTCGGCGCGGTACGGACGCCGGTCAACGTACTCGGCCCTTCCCTCGTCTTGTCGAGTGCGGTCGAACCACCACCCGGCCAGGATGACCAGGGCCAGCAGCGCCAGGATGATCATGACGAGTGGCATCGGGTCAGGCCTCGCTGATCTCCACCGGCTGGGCGCCCTCCCACAGGACGCGCCTGCCGACCTCGGCCAGGCGCTCGCGCCATCCGTCGTCGGGCAGCAGCGTGGCGAAATGGTTCCCCGCCAGCTGACCCACCCGGGACGAGAACGAGCATGCGCCGTACGGGAAGAGGATCTCGCACTCGCTGATCTCGCCGACGTAGATGAGCAGGTCCCCCGGCGCGGGATGCGAGGTGTGGTTCTCGTAGCCGACGTCCGGCCGCTGCTCCCCGAACGGGATCCAGGTCGACTCCCCGCTCCACTTGCAGTGGATCAGCTGCGAACGAATCGGCAGCCAGGCGCGCAGCGCCTCGCGGGTCAGCGGCGCCGCGTCCTCCCACCGCGCCGCGAACTCGATGTCGTCCCCCACCCGGATGCGCAGATCGGCCATGGCCGGAAGGATACGCCGCTCAGCGAGGCGTGGCCTCGCCCGGCGCGAAGGGTGGCCCGTGCCCCGGCACGATGCGGTCGGCCATGGCCAGGACCCGCTCCCGGGAGCGGCGCAGCTGGTCACGGTCCGGTGCATAGGGATCGTCGGCGGGGCCCTCGGCGGTCCACCACAGGTGCGTGAGGACCACGAGCCCCTCATGGGTCCCGACCACCAGGGCGATGTCCTCCGGCGTGTGCCCCGGGACCCGGATCAGGCGCACCGACGGCGACAGCTCGCGCCCCTCGGCATCCACCGAGTCCCACGCGGAACCGCGGTAGATGGCCCAGTGGTCGTGGACGCGCGCTTCGCGGAAGAGGCCGGCGTTCAGGCAGTGGTCCGGGTGGTGGTGCGACAGGACCACGTCGGTCACGTCGGCGGGCGCCAGGCCCAGGGCGGCCAGCGGCTCCAGCAGGTCTGACTGGCGCTCGACCATCCCCGGGTCGAAGACGATGGCCCGATCGGCGTCGCGGACCAGGCTGCAGGTGCTCGTCACGCCGGGCCGCAGGCTGCCAGTGTGCAGGATGTCGATCCGGGCGCTTCGCCCGGCCTTCGCATCGGTCATGATGCGGGGAGCGTAGCGGAGGAGGGCTCGCCTTGGCAGCGGAGCGACCGACCATCAGCACCCACGTCCTCGACCTGGAGACCGGCCAGCCGGCGGCTGGGTTCTCGGTCGCGCTTTTCCACTTGTCGCAGGACGGCAGCCCGCGGCTGCTGGCCGAGGCGGAGACCGACGATGACGGCCGCGTCCGGTCGCTGCTCGACGGCGACCTGGTCACCGGCAGCTACCAGCTGGTGTTCGACGTGGCGGCCTACTACGAGGCCGATGACCAGGACGCGCCGTTCTTCGAGAACATGGTGGTGGGGTTCCGCGTGGACGACGTGGAGCGCAGCTACCACGTGCCGCTGCTGCTCTCGCCGTTCGGCATCTCCACCTACCGCGGCAGCTGAGGGCCGATGCATCGCGGTGACGTCGGCGGTCACGTCCGTGGCTGAGGTCCGGGTTCGAGACTACGTCCCCGGCGACCGGGGGTGGGCGGCTGAGCTGATCGCGCGCAACTCGGGCGGGATCACCGACCTGGTGCGGCTCGGCGAGCGGATCGATCCGCTCGCGTTGGCCGGCCTGGTGGCCGAGTCGGAGGGCCGCGCCATCGGGCTGGCGATGGTCCAGGAGTCCCCGGAGCGGGGCATGGAGATCGTGACGCTCTTCGCCGATCCGCAGGGCGCCGGGACCGGCAGCGCCCTGCTGGAGACCGCATGGCACGTGGCCGCGGCGAGCGGCCACCATCGGCTCTGGCTGGTGACCACCAACGACAACCTGGACGGGCTGCACTTCTACCTCCGGCGTGGCATGCGGATCGCCGCGGTGCACGAGGGCGCGGTGGCCCGCGACCGAGAGCTCAAGCCGGAGATCCCGGCCTTCAACGGCGAGAACGGCCTCCCGATCCGCGACCTGGTCGAGCTGGAGCTGCCCACCGAGGACGCCGGCGAGGACCTCGTCGCACAGCCGTTCCCCCGGATCGAGGACCTGGATCTGCTCCCGGTCGAGGCCTTCGTGCGCGAGGTGATGCCGCTCTTCGAGGGAGGGCCGCGCTTCCTGGCCGGGCTGGCCGCCGAGCGGCCGTTCGGCAGCGACGAGCGTCTCATCGAGGCCGCGTTCGAGGTGGCGCACGGCATGCCGGAGGAGGAGCGGATCGAGCTGGTGGAGGCCCATCCACGCATCGGGGCGCCAGCGGAGGAGGTCTCGGAGGCCTCGTATGACGAGCAGGGCTACGAGGCGGAGTCGCCGGAGGACGCCGAGACGGCGCGGGCCTACGAGGAGCTGGCCATGCTCAACGAGATCTACGAGGAGCGCTTCGGCTTCCGGTACGTGGTCTTCGTGGCGGGGCGACCGAAGGCCGAGATCGTGCCGCTGCTGGAGCATGCCCTGCGCAACGAGCCTGAGGCGGAGCTGCGTCGCGCGGTTGACGACGCGATCTACATCGCAGGAGATCGGCTGCGGAAGCTCCGCGGCCTCGGGATAGAGGTATGACGCCGATGCAGTACGAGATCCACTACGGCAAGGCCGATGTCAAGGTGTACCGCACTTACGGGACGCCGCTCGCCGGCGTGACGCCGATCCCGGAGTCGCCGTTCACCGGCCGCGACAACATCCTGATGGCGGCGCAGCTGGAGGTGGCCGTGCGCGGCGAGGTCTTCCTGGACGCGTACACCCGTGGCGACAACCGCCTGGTGGTGGCCACCGACACGATGAAGAACTTCATCCATGCCGCCTCGCTCGACTCCCCCGCCGCCACGCTCGAGGGATGGCTGCACCACGTCGGGTCGCGCTTCCTGGAGACGTACCCCCACATGGAGCGGCTGACTATGATCGGGCGGGAGCTGCCCTTCCCCGCCGCGCTGGTGCCGGCGGCCGACGGCGACGGCTATGACCTGTCGGACCAGCTCTTCGCCCGCGACCGGAACGACGCCTCCACCGCCTCGCTGGACCTGGAGCGGGATGGCGACGGCGGCGTCCGCATCACAGGCCACGCCTGCGGGCGCGCCGAGCTGCAGCTGATCAAGATCACCGGCAGCGCCTTCGCCGACTTCGCGCGGGACGAGCACACCACCCTTCCCGAGCGCCGCGACCGCCCGCTGTACACCTGGATCGACATCGGCTGGCGCTACGCCGATTCGACCGACGCGCTCGGGACCGATGCCTCCCGCTACATCGACGGCCAGCAGGTCGCCGACCTGGCCGCGGCCGTCTTCCACGAGTTCGTGTCGCTCTCGATTCAGCATCTCGTCCACGAGATCGGGCAGCGCATGCTGGACCGATGGCCGCAGCTGTCCGAGGTCAGCTTCGAGGCCACCAACCGCCTGTGGGACACCGTGGCCGAGAGCGAGTCGGACCCACGGGTGAAGTCCTACTGCGACCCGCGCCCGCCGTTCGGGCGCATCGGGCTGGTCATGCGCCGCGACTAGAGATCCACCCGCATGCGGGGGAGGGTTCTTCCCTCCTCCACCGCAGACGGCGTGCGGCCGATCTCGACGCCGCCCATGGCGCGGTAGAAGCCCTCCGCGTACGGCTCTGCGTCCCAGGTCAGCGAGGTGGCGCCGTGGCGTCGCGCCACGCCCGCGGCGTGCTCGAAAAGCAGGCGACCGCGCCCGGTCCGGATCCACTCCGGCTCCAGCCACAGGTCCTCCAGCTCGGCGCGCGGGCCATGCAGAGTGACGCGGTGCCACCCGGCCACGGCTCCCGGCTCCTGCAGGACCCAGACCTCGTCGCGCGCCACGTCCGCGGGTTCCAGCCGCAGCAAGGGCCGCACCTTGGCCAGGAAATCGGCGTCGTAGGGCCAGTGGGCCTTGGACCGATGCGCCAGGTCACGCAGCGCGTCGGCCTCCTCGGGCCGCGCGCGGCGGATCACAGCAGCGCCGGGATGTCGATCGCGGGGCATCGG
>DASUSP010000159.1:0-11162 GCA_036375035.1 Candidatus Limnocylindria bacterium | reverse complement strand
CAGCTCGCCGGCCGCGATGGCGGCGTCGCGAGCTTGGGTGATGGCGCCGATCAAGGCGCCGCGCAGGCTGGCCATGGGCGGCCGATTCTAGCGCCCGGCCGGATCTCGGGCAGCCGCCGGCGACCGTCCGGCCGCCGCGCGGCTACATCAGGGTGGTGATGTGCCGCACGATCAGGCGCGCGCTCCGCGCCCGCGGGTGGCGTCGCCGGAAGGTGTGGACCACGTACCAGGCCGCCGCGGTGAAGATCATGGCGGCGGCGAGTCCCAGCGTCACCAGCGGCGCCTCGGCGGGCGTCGGGATCTCGGCCATGGCGGCCAGTTCCTCGTTCAACTCGGCCGGCACGGCCGCGATGGCGCCCGCCACCGCCTGCGCCTCCTCGCCGCTGGCCGCGAGCTGGTCTGCGTTCAGGCTCGTGGCCCACACCAGCACGGCGACATAGGCCACGGCCACGAGCCCCCACCCGATGATCCGTGCCGCCGGTCGTCGGCGGCCATTCGATCGATGCATGCCCCTCGTTCTCCGAAAGAGTCACGTCGCAGCGCTCGTTTCCGAGCGCGGTCCCCTCCATCGGGCATGCCAATGCAGAAAACGTGCCGCGCGCGTGGCACAGGCGCACCAGCCCGGGTCGGGCTGGGCTATCGGTCCTTGGTCAGGCGGAGCTCCAGGGCCTGGTCGGGCGAGAAGTCGCGGAGGCCAAGGGCATCGGCGGCAACCTCCAGCAGGGCGCCGGTGGGAGCCAGCCCGATGAGCTCGCAGTGGTTGATGTCGGTGCCGGCCTCCAGCGCCAGGCGCCGTATCTCGCGCACGACCCGGCTGATCCCGGTCTGCTGCCAGTCGACCAGGTTCATGCTGACCTGGGCGTAGCGGCGCTCGTTCGGGTTCTCGAGCAGGACGCCCATGGCCTGCACCGCCGGCAGGCCACCCGACGACTCGCGGATGGCGTGGGCGATGCGCTTGGCGATGGCCAGGTCCTCGGTGTCCAGGTTGACGTTGAAGGCAATCAGCGGCTTCCGCGCCCCTACCGCGATGGCCCCGCCGCGCGGGTGGAGGTGGTGCGGTCCGAAGTCGGGCTCCCGCTCCGGGTTTACGCCGATCTCCGCCTTCAGGCCCTCGTACTGGCCGCGTCGCACGTCGGCCAGGCGACGGCGCTCGGGGCGCAGGGCGGCCTCGCCGTAGAGGAAGACCGGCAGGTCGAAGAGCTTGGCAACGTTCTCGCCGAAGCGGCGCGCCAGGTCCACGCACTCCTCCAGCCGGGTGTTCCCCAGCGGCACGAAGGGCATCACGTCCACGGCACCGATGCGCGGGTGGGCGCCGGTGTGCTGCTCCATGTCGATCAGCTGCAGGGCTCGTCCCACGGCGGCCGTGGCCGCGCGGACGACCGACTGCGCTTCTCCGGCGAAGGTGACCACGCTGCGGTTGTGCGTCTCGTCGCGTGAGTGATCAAGGACGGTGACGCCGTCGATCTGCCCGATGGCGGTGACGATCTCCTCGATCACCTCGGGACGGCGACCCTCGCTGAAGTTGGGGACGCACTCGATGAGGCTGGTCACGGTGCCCCGATCATACGCGCGCGGGCCCCGGCGTCAGGCCTCGGCGGCTGCGGCCTGGCGGGGATCCTCGCGGTTGAGCGTGTCGGGGTTGACGCCGCGGGCGCGGGCCAGTCGCTCGGTGAGGAGCTGGAGCGGGATGGCGGCGCCCAGGGCGGCGTTGACAACGCGCGGCAGGTCTCGCACCACCGGGACCGCGGCGCGGCCGCCGGGCGTCAGCTCCAGCGGCAGGTCGTCCCCCAGGTCGGCGGCCACGATGGCCGTCGCCGGCATGGCCAGCGCGGCGGCGGATCGCAGCACGGCCCGCGTCCGCTCCAGCAGCTCGGCGCCGCGCGCTTCGGCATCGGTCAGGAAGACGACCAGGCCGGTCGTCGCATCCGCGGCCGCCAGGTGCCCGTGGCGGATCGTCTCCAGCTGGTGCGCGGTGGCGGGCAGACGGGCGCCCTCCTCGATCTTCAGCGCCAGCTCCCTGGCCGAGGCGTGATCGACGCCGGAGCCGACCACCAGCACACGGCTGCAGCCCGCCAGCGCGGCGGCGCCCTCCTCGGCGGCGGGGGCGTGGTCCGAGGCGTCCAGCAGGGCGCGGAGGGTGGTCGGCGGCAGCGCCCGGTCGGTGAGCGAGGCACCCAGCATGGCGGCCGCCACCATCGGCGAGAGGTAGCCGACGGTGTGGCACCAGCCCTGGTCCTGCTCGCTGGTGAGGAGCAGATGGTCGGCCAGCGCCGCGCCCGGGGAGCCGGACCCCACCGTGATCAGCGCGGTCCGCGCTCCGCCGGCTCGCGCCCGCTCCAGGGCCAGGTTGGTGGCCCACGTGCCGCCCTCGTGCGAGATTGCCAGCAGGATCCCGGTGGCCGGGAATCGACCGGCCAGCTCGAAGGCCTGCGCCGATGCCACCCGCTCGGCGGGCAGCCCGGCGGCTCGCAGCGCATCGGCCAGGACCGCCGCGGCGACCATGGCCGCGTGCTCGCTGGTGCCGCACCCGGTGGTGAGGATCGGCTGCCCAGCTGCGGCGGCGTCCCGGATGGCGGCGGCCAGGGCCGGCAGCCTCGGATCGACGAGGAGGCGTCCGGCCAGCCGCTCCGCGAGCGCAGGCTCGGCGGCGATCATCTCGGTCATCGCGTACGGCGGCCCCGGTCGGGGCTGCGGCATGCGGGACGGCGCCCAGGGCTCGGGGGCGCCCGGGAGTGGGGCGGCGGCATCGAACGTCATGGCGCGGATGCTACGCGGCCCGCTAGGCTTTCGGCCATGTCCGACCTGCCGCGGCCTCCCGTCCCAGACCGGCCGGCGATGGCCGGCTTCGAGCCAGACCCGACCGCCGATCCCGAGCTGGTCAACGTCTTCGATTATGAGCGCCGGGCCGCTCAACGTATCGAGGCTGGGCCACTGGCCTACTTCGCGGGCGGGGCGCTGGACGAGGGGACGCTGCGTGACAACCGGGACGCCTTCGAGCGGCGGCGGATCGTGCCGCGCGTGATGACCGACGTGGCCGAGGTGGATCCGTCGGTGGAGCTGTTCGGCCGGCGCTGGCCGTCGCCGGTCTTCGTCTGCCCCACCGCGCTGCAGCGCATGGCCCACCCCGACGGCGAGATGGCCACCGCCCGCGCCGCGGCGGCGCGCGGCATCACCATGACGCTCTCCTCATCGGCCTCCACAGACATGGCCGATGTCGCAGGGGCCGGTGGCCCGCGCTGGTACCAGGTCTACCTGCTGGCCGATGAAGGGGCCCGGCGCGCCATGATCGAGCGGGCGGTGTCTCTCGGCTACGAGGCACTGGTGCTTACCGTGGACCTGCAGCGGCTCGGGCGGCGGGAGCGCGACATCCGGGTGGGGTTCCGGATCCCGTCGGGCGTGGGGCTGCCGAACATCGCCCGCGCTGCGGGCGTGCCCGACGACGCGGCGGCATCGGTCCCCTTCGTGCAGCGGCTGACGTGGGACGACCTGGAGTGGCTCTGCGGGTTCGGGCTGCCGGTGATCGTCAAGGGCGTGCTGCACCCCGACGACGCGCGGCTGGCCGTCGAGCACGGAGCTGCGGCGGTGGAGGTCAGCAACCACGGCGGACGGCAGCTGGACGGGGCGGTGGCCAGCCTGGATGCGCTGGCCGCGGCTGTGGAGGCCGTCGATGGCCGGGTGCCGGTGCTGCTGGACGGTGGCGTCCGACGCGGGACCGATGCGCTCATCGGCCTGGCCATGGGCGCCACCGCGGTGGGCATCGGACGGCCCGCCCTGTGGGGACTGGCCGTTGACGGCGAGGCCGGAGTGGGGCGAGTGCTGGACCTGCTCACCGGGGAGCTGGAGCAGGCCATGGCCCTGTCAGGGGTGGCTTCCGTGCGAGACCTGGGCACGCTGCGGATCATCCAGCGCTGATCATCGGCCCCAGCACCCCTCGATTGAACCGATCTATCGGGCGGAATGTGGCGCGGCAGCCAATCTGGGCGCGGTTTTGACGCATCTATCGGTCGCTGGGGAGCGTAAGTGGTGCCTCGGGGCACGGCTCGTGCGCGCGGTGAACCGATAGACCGCGCAATTCGTGCCCGCCCCGGCCCTCAGGACAGGATCAAACCGATAGATCGGTTGGCCCAGAGCGGGCCTGGCCGGCGGGCTACCACAGGGGCGGCTTCAGCACCATCAGCGCAACGATGAGGATCACGGCCGACAGCTCGTAGGAGCGCGCCACCGACACGCCGCGGTCGCGGAACGCGGCGCGGAGTTCGGGGGTGACCAGTCCCGCGGCGCGGGCCTGGGTCATCGCGTCCTCGAACCGGCGCCCGGCCGGCAGAAAGACCAACGGCACCAATGGGGCGAGTGTCAGGTACAGGATGGTCGACACCAGCAGCCAGCCGGTGGTCAGGCCCAGCCACTCGTAGCCGCGCGCCCAGGCGGCCAGCAGGCCAGCCGGCAGCACCGCCATCGAGCCGATGACCACCATCCGCTCGAACGGCCGGGCCGTCTCCGCCAGCAGGTGCGCCCGCTCGACGTCGTTGGTCGCCTCGGCCCGGGCGAGGAGCACCCATCGGCCCAGGAGCCCGGCCACGAACACGAAGGCGACCAGGACGTGCAGCAGGGTGGTGCCCAGCGACCAATCCATCGGTCGGGAGCCTAGCAGGCCGCAGCTAGCTCTCGGCCATCGGGATGCGCACGCCTCGCTCCCGGGCGACCTGGAGCGCGCGCTCGTACCCGGCGTCGGCGTGGCGCACGACGCCCGTGCCCGGGTCGGTGGTCAGGACTCGTTCCAGGCGCGCGGCGGCCTCCGGCGTGCCGTCGGCGACGATCACCATCCCGGCGTGGAGCGAGTACCCGATCCCTACGCCACCCCCGTGATGGAACGAAACCCAGGTGGCGCCGGCGGCCGTGTTCAGCAGGGCGTTGAGGATCGGCCAGTCGGCGATGGCGTCGCTGCCATCTCGCATGCCCTCCGTCTCCCGGAACGGGGACGCCACAGAACCCGCGTCCAGGTGGTCCCGCCCGATGACGATCGGCGCGGCCAGCTCCCCCGATGCCACCATCTCGTTGATCCGCAGCCCGGCCCGCGCCCGCTCCCCGTAGCCGAGCCAGCAGATCCGGGCCGGCAGGCCCTGGAACGGCACCTTCTCCTCGGCCAGCCGCAGCCATCGGTGCAGCGAGGCATCGGAGGGGAAGAGCTCCATCAGGGCGGCATCGGTCTTCAGGATGTCATCGGGCTCGCCGGAGAGGGCGGCCCAGCGGAAGGGGCCTTTGCCCTCGCAGAACAGCGGCCGGATGAAGGCGGGCACGAAGCCGGGGAAGTCGAAGGCGTCGGTCACCCCGGCTTCATGCGCCTGCTGGCGGATGTTGTTGCCGTAGTCGAAGACGACCGAACCGGACCGATGGAAGGCGAGCATCGCCCGCACGTGCTCGGCCATGGAAGCGAGGGAGCGGCGGGTGTATTCCGCGGGGTCGCGCTCGCGCAGCTCGCGCGCTTCTGTCAGCCCGATGCCTCCCGGCACGTACCCGCCCAGCGGGTCGTGGGCGGAGGTCTGGTCGGTGACGAGATCGGGGTGCCAGCCGCGGCGGACCAGCTCCGGCTCGATGTCGGCGGCGTTGGCGATCAGGGCGATGGAGCGAGCTTCGCCGGCTGCGCGCCACCCGTCCACGAGCCGCACCGCCTCGTCCAGGTCGTGCGTCATCTCGTCCACGTAGCCGGCGTCGTGGCGGCGCTGCGCGCGAGCCGGGTCCACCTCGATGGCCAGACACGCGCCCTCGTTCATGGTCACCGCCAGCGGCTGAGCGCCGCCCATGCCGCCAAGGCCGGCGGTCAGCGTGGCCGTCCCGCGCAGTGAGCCGCCGTGGTGCTGTCGCGCGGCCTCGGCGAAGGTCTCGTAGGTGCCCTGGATGATCCCCTGGGTGGCGATGTAGATCCACGAGCCGGCGGTCATCTGGCCGTACATCGTCAGGCCGGCGCGCTCCAGCTCGCGGAACTGCTCCCATGTCGCCCAGTGGGGGACCAGGTTGGCGTTGGCGATCAGGACCCGCGGCGCGTCGCGCGTGGTGCGGAAGACGCCCACCGGCTTGCCCGACTGGACGATCAGCGTCTCGTCACCTTCCAGCCGCTGGAGCTCGGCGACGATGGCGTCGAAGGCCTCCCACGAGCGCGCTGCCCGGCCGGTCCCGCCGTAGACGATGAGGTGGTCCGGGTCCTCCGCCACGTCCGGATCGAGGTTGTTCATCAGCATCCGGAGGGCGGCTTCCTGCTGCCAGCCCTTGCAGGAGAGCTCCCTACCGCGCGGCGCGCGAACGGTGCGCGGACCAGACCTCGGAGCGGTCGCCGTCATGGACCGATGATACGCCCGGCGCCGCCAGTCGCCCACGACGGCCTCAGCGGTGGAGCCGGTCACTCGCGAGGACGGTGAGCGGGCCTCTCACCTATGGCAGCCTGCCAGCGGTCTGTCCCTGGCCGACCGCCTGTGCCTGGCGCTGGGCCTGCGCCTGCAGGCCACGGTGGCGACGATGGACGACTCCTGAGCCGGGGTCGTCGTCGGCCCGAAGGTCGTCCTCCTTCGCTGAGGCGCGCCTCAGCTTCCGCTGAGCGCCTCGGCCAGCCGGTCGATCCCGTACTCGAACGCCTCGTCCACGTCGCCGCCCAGCTGGAACCCGCCGGCCAGCTCCATGCGCACGAAGCCGGTCGCCCAGGCGGTGATGGTCCGCGCGGCCGGCAGGGCGCGCTGCGGGCCGGCGAGGGCCGTGGCCGTGCGCATCATCGGTGCGCTGGCAGTCTCAAGCAGGCGAGAATCGGGCGCGAACTCCTGGGGTACCCGGCTGAAGAGCAGCCCGTAGGCGTTCGGGTTCTGGTGGGCGAAGCGCCGGAAGGCACGAGCCAGGGCGCGAAGGTCATGGGGCGGATCTCCGGTGGTCGCTGCCCCCTCCAGCGTGACGGCGAGGTCGCGCAGGACATCCTCGATCACCAGCCGCACCAGCTCCGCCCGGTTGCGGACGTGCTTATACAGCGACGGTGCGCGCACCCCGACCTCCTGCGCCACGCGCTGCATGGTCAGGCTCTCGAGACCGTCCTTGGCCAGCGCCCGTCGCCCGGCGGCGACGATGCCTTCGATGGAGGTCCTGGCGGGTGTCGGCACGGATCACAGTCCTTAAAGCGGGCTATTGACAGTAGCCATGATAGCTATGTAGGATAGCCATCGTCAACTACCGCACACGAAGACAGGACCGCTCCAATGGCATTCGCAAACCTCGCCCTCCGCTTCATCCTCGAGCTCGGCGGCATCGCTGCCGTGGCTTTCTCCGGCTACCAGCTGGCCGGCCCGAGCATCGCTCGCTGGGCCGTCGCCGGGGGCGCCGCGCTGGCGCTCATCGCCGTGTGGGCCCTGGTCGTGGCCCCCAACACCCAGAACGGCCTGTCGCAGCCGCAGAAGGACATCATCGGCACGGTCATCCTGCTGGCGGCGGCCGGGGCGCTGGCATTCGCCGGCCACGGCGGCCTGGCCATCGGCATGGCGGTGCTGGTGCTGGTCAACGCCGCGCTGCTGTCTGTCTTCGGGCACGAGGTCCGCGACCAGCTCGCCGGGATGCCCCGATGAAGCTGGCGCCGAACCTGCACCGCATCGGCTCCGACGTGGTGGCCGCCTACCTGGTGGCCGATGAGTCCGGCGTGACCCTGATCGATGCCGGCGTTTCCGGGCAGTGGAAGGAGCTCCTGTCCGAGCTGCAGGCCATGGACCGATCCCTGTCCGATGTCCGCGCCCTGCTGCTGACCCACGGGGACACCGACCACATCGGCTTCGCCGAGCGGTTCCGCCGCGAGACCGGCGCGCCGGTATACGTCCACGAGGCCGATGCCGACCGCGCCAGGGGAGGTCCCAAGCCGAAGACCCCCATGGGCAAGGTGCGGGTGGGGCCGCTGCTGCGCTTCCTGTGGTACGCCGGGCGGCGCGGGGGCCTGCGCACCACCTACCTGTCCGAGGTGAGGACGCTGCGCGGCGGCGAGACGCTCGACCTGCCGGGCGCGCCGCGGGTGATCCCGATGCCAGGCCACTCCTCGGGGAGCGTTGCGTACCACGTTCCGGCGGTGGATGCGGTCTTCGTGGGCGATGCGCTGACCACGGGCCCGCACGTCCTCACCGGGGAGCGGGGGCCGCGGCCGGCGCCCTTCACCGACGACCCGGCCGCCGCGCTCGGCTCGCTGGATGCCCTGGCCTCGCTGCCGGCGAGGTGGGTGCTGCCCGGCCACGGCGTCCCGTGGGAAGGCGGCGCAGCCGAGGCGGTGCGGCGGGCCCGCGAAGCCGCGTCGACCGCCTGAAGTCCCCTACTCGGCGACCGGTTGCCAGGCCGGCGCCGAGTCGGAGGAGCCCTCCGGCGTGATGATCTCCGGCTCCAGCGGCTCGGGATCGTCCGGGGTCAGGACCACGATGGCGACCACGTAGCGCGGCTCTTCGCCATCGGCGACATGCGCGTAGGCCATGAAGGTGCCGTCGGCGGAGAAGGTGGGACTCACCGAGGCCAGGTCCCAGCCCTGCGTCCCCGGCAGCAGGCGTGCGTCGCCGGCCACGGGATCCTGGCCGACGAAGACGCCGGTGGCAAGGGCCGTCGCAACCCACGCGCCGTCCCGCGATGGGACCGACAGCGGTTCATGGTTGGCCAGGTCCATGTCCAGGCCGCTCTCCGACAGCAGCTGAAGCTCGGTGCCGTCGACGTTGACCACCCACGGGCGGGCGGCGAACTTCGTCTCGTCGGTGTCGCGCCAGCTCTCGAAGACGAGCTTCAGCTCTCCATCGATCTCGACCCAACGGACCAGCTGGTCGGTGGACGGGTGGGGCGCCAGCACCTCGGGCTCCCCCCCGTCGGCCTGGACCAGGTGGATGTCGTGGCCCAGTCCGTCCGAGGCGGTGTACGCGATCAGGCTCCCATCGGGTGACCACAGCGGCGACGTGCCGCCATCCTCGGTCAGGGTGGCGAGGCTGCCGTCGGACAGGTCGAGGACCTTGATGCCGCTGGATTCTGCGCCGTCGCCACCGAAGGCGATGCGCGTGCCGTCCGGCGACCAGGCGGGCGCGCCGTAGACGGGATGCACCACGCCGAGGTCGGTGGGCTCGCCGCCCACCGCGGCGACAACACGCAGCGTCGAGGAGTAGGGGTTGTCGTTGGCGGTCACCGCGTACACCAGCGCGGAGCCGTCGAGCAGCCACGCCACCGGCGCCTCGCCCGAGTCCGGGTCGTCTGTGAGCTGCCGGACGCTGTCCCCCTCCCAGGTGATCAGGTGGACGTCGCCGTCGCGGCTGACGGCCAGCAGGCCCGCCGGCGCGGCCGGAGGGGAGGTGGGCTCGGCGGGCTGGGTCGGCATCGGGCTGGGAGCGCCCGACTCGGTTGCCTGCGCCGACGGAGTGGGCGATGAGCTGGGCTGTCCCACGGGTGGACCGATGCGCGCGTTCAGCGCAAGCGCCAGGGCGAACCCGGCGGCCGCCCCACCCGCGGCCACGAGGCCCATCCAGGCCAGCCGCGAGGCGCCGCGTCGCCCGCCCGCCGGCTCCAGCTCCGGCACCGACGCGCCGGACACGCGCGACTCGTAGGCGCGCAGGCGCTCTGTGATGGTGCGGTCGAATTCGTTGTCAGTCATCAGTCAGTGCCTCGCGAAGGTGTGCCTTGGCGCGGGAGAGCCAGCTCGCCACCGTCCCGGCGGGGACGCCCATCAGCGAGGCGATCTCCGCCTGGGTGTAGCCGTCGATGGCGTTCATCAGGAGGACGGCCCGATGCTCTGCGCGGAGCCCCCGCAGGGCCTCGCCCAGGCGCGGGTCGTGCGGATCGGACCACGGCTCGGTCTCCTGGCGTAACCCGAAGATGGCCGCGAACCGCCCGCGTCGCTTCCGCTCGTTGAAGGCCAGCCGCAGGCCGATGGTGTGGAGCCAGGCCCGGACATCGGTCCCGTCGAAGCGGTCCCAGGCGCGATAGGCGCGCAGGTAGGCCTCCTGGGCCAGCTCCCTGCCAGCCTCGTTGTCGCCGACGACCAGGGTCAGGCGGCGCACCAGGCCGGCGTAGTGCTGATGGACCGCCGCCTCGAACTCGGCCGCGGCGTCGCGCGGTGGGGCGTTCACGAAAGCGATTCCCTCCATCTCGCCTAATACAACAGCCGGGCCCACGTGATTCTTGCGAGGAACCGCTTGTGCCTCGTCAGCCGAGGGTCGACAACAGGAATGCCAACGCGAATCCGAGCACGGTGGTCAGGCCGGTCAGGTCGCCGCCGTCGGCGAAGGCTTCCGGGATCATGGTGTCGGCCAGCATGGTCAGGATCGCCCCCGCGGCAAAGGCCTGGATGAACGGCGCGAGGTCCGAGCCCCACACCTCGCCCAGCGCCCAGTAGCCGAGGGCTGCGGCCAATCCGGAGACCACGGCGACCAGGACCCACACGCCGACGATCCAGGAAGGCCGATGACCTTCGCGTCGCAGATCGACCGCGGCCGACAGCGACTCCGGCACGTTCGAGATCAGCACCGCCCCCAGGAAAGGAACGCCGATCGTCCCGCCGGCAATGAGCGTGGATCCCAGCACGACCGACTCGGGAATGCCGTCGAGGAGCGCGCCGAGCACGATCGCCGGACCGTTGCCTTCCGGCGGTCTGACCTTCTTCCCGCGGCGGCTGGCGCCGCGCCGGTGCAGCACCTGGTTACCGGCGAAGAAGGAGAGCGCGCCAATGGCCAGGCCCACCGCCACGGCCCCGGCGCCGCCGGCGGCAAACGCGTCCTGGGTCAGGTCGTAAGCAAGCGCCGAGATGAGGGCCCCCGAGCCGAACGCCATGAGCAGCGCCGTCCAGCGCCGCGGCACCGGCAGTGCCAGCCCGACCAACGCTCCCGCCACCAGCGAGCTGCCCCCGAGGAAGCCCCATAGCCCGGCGGCGAGCATCTCAGTCGTCGCCGAACGGGTTGGGGCGCTTCGGCTTCTCCGGGAGCCGGAACAGGTCCTCCTCGCTCGGGCCAGAGGGAAGTGGCAGCGGCCACTCGTCGCCCTCGTCCGGCGGTCGGGTGCGCGACAGCAGGTCGCCCCAGCCCACCTCGGCGCCAGCGCTCCCCAGCTCGCGGCGCATGACCGGGTAGCGGTCGTCGCCGGCCACGCGCTCGAAGCCGACGGACGCGTAGACTGCCTCTGGGCCGGGGGAG
>DASUSP010000158.1:0-2891 GCA_036375035.1 Candidatus Limnocylindria bacterium | reverse complement strand
CCGCTCGAGCAGCTCATCCGCAATCTGGCCCGGCCCCTTCAGACGCCGCAACCGGGCCACCAGCACCAGGTTCTCCCGCCCGCTGAGAATCTCATCCACCGCGGCGAACTGCCCAGTAAGACTGATCGACTCCCGCACCTGCGCCGCCTGC
Organism: Candidatus Limnocylindria bacterium; assembly: GCA_036375035.1. GTDB lineage: Bacteria > Chloroflexota > Limnocylindria > QHBO01 > QHBO01 > JAPSGM01. The sequence continues at coordinate 2,740 of DASUSP010000158.1, read as the reverse complement.
GAGGCCACATCGAAACCATCCACGCTGGCCACCCCCCCGTCCGCCTTAAGCAGCGTGGACAAGATCTTCACCACCGTGGTCTTACCCGCCCCGTTCGAACCGAGCAGAGCGAAAATACTGCCCCGCGCCACATCGAAATCCACACCGCGCAGCACCTCCAACTCCTTATACGACTTCTCCAAACCCTGCACATGGATCGCGTGGACCGGCTGTGTTGTCATCGGGACATCCCGTCGTTTTCGGTGTCTTCTCCGGCGGCGCGCTCGATGGCGCTGACCAGCCGTTCCTGCTCCCGGATGATCCAGTGACCCTCCGGGTAGTTCCGCAGAAACGCCTCCGCGAACTCCACGGGGTCCTCCCCGACGATCTCGCGAACCGGGGTGCCGTTCGCCGCGCTCTGCTCGAAGAGATCGGCAAGGTCCTCCAGCATCGACAGGCCGCCGTCTGCCGTCCCGGGCCCGAAGTAATGCGAGTACCGCTCCAGCGCATCGATCGCCATGCGATAGTTCGCCGGAAGCCGTTCCTTGCGCGCCTTGTACTGCCACCAGCGCCTCTTCTGCTCGATCCACTTTGTGGCCATGTCTATCTGCCTCCTACGCGGAGCTGTTCGAGCCGTTCTGTGAGGAAGCTCCAAGTCCTCCAGAATTCTTCGAGATATTCCTGTCCCTGAGCGTTGAGGGAGTACACCTTGCGCGGCGGCCCCTTCTGAGAGGGGACCTTCTCCACGTCGACAAGGCCGCGCTGCTCGATCCTGATGAGCAGCGCGTAGACGGTCCCTTCGGCGATGTCGGTGAAGCCCCTGTCCCGCAGCCATGCCGTGATCTCGTAGCCGTACGCGGGCCGGCCGGACAGGATCGCGAGAACGATGCCCTCCAGCGTCCCCTTGAGCATCTCCGTCACCTGCTTGCCCACGGAACACCTCCTCCTTCACTACTCAGTGTTATTGACTACTGGTACATAGTAACACTGAATAGTCGAGTTGCAAGCCAAGGCCGGAAGCGCGCGGCCAGTGCGGGGGCGCGGGTCGCGACCAGGAGTCCCAGCGCCAGCGACAGCGCGATCACCAGCAGCACTTCGACCAGAACCGACCCAATGGAGACGTCGATGTTCGACAGCAGCGCGTCCGCCTACTCCGCCTCTTCGATCAGGTGGACAGCCCCCGAGCGACAGCCATGGATCACCAGATAGCGGCCGCCCTCACGGTGGCCGACGATCCTGTTGCTGCCGTAAACGCGGCGCTGAGGAATGGACTCCGGCGGTGGCGTATGGCGGCCCCGGAGCCGACCAGTTTGTCGCCCGCGTAGCGGCGAAGCAGAGCCACTGTTCGTGTCACCTGGCGGGGACGGCCAGTACCTCGGACGGGAGGGTGCGCTGGGCGCACGGCCCGAACTTGGCGTGGTTGGCCGCGTGGTGCACCTCGACCTAACTCCCACCTAGGGCCTGGTTGGCGGCACGGTTCAGTGCGCGCAGGTCGTACCTCACGCGCGCATCGTCGCACCACACAGGAGGCCCCGGTCAACCTGTATAGGCTGAGCCGGTGCCTGCTGCTCGTTTGTCACCCGTGTGGCTGGTTCTGATCGGCATCCTGTCGGTGCAGTTCGGCGCGGCGGTCTCGAAGGGGCTGTTCGGCGAGATCCCGCCGATCGGGATGGTGTTGCTGCGACTCGTCACGAGTTCGCTGATCCTGCTCGCCTTGGCCCGCCCCCGGCTGGATGGTCGCACCGCGGCGGACTGGCGACCGGTGCTGGCGCTCGGGCTGGCGCTGGGTGCGATGAACTGGGCGTTCTACGAGTCCTTCGCCCGGATCCCACTCGGAGTGGCGGTGACGATCGAGTTCGTCGGTCCGTTGGCGCTCGCGGCCGTAGGCAGCCGCCGCCCGCGCGATTTGGTGTGGGTGGGCCTCGCCGCGCTGGGCATCGCCCTGTTCGGCGCCGGACCCACGAAGGTCGACGCCCTCGGGTTCGGCCTGGCACTACTCGCGGGCGGCTGCTGGGCGCTGTACATCGTCTCGACGGCGGCGACCGGGCGCCGCTGGGCCGGCGTCGACGGGCTGGCGGTGGCCAGCACGATCGCGACCCTTGCCATCGCGCCGTTCGCCGTGGCCGCGGCGGGCGCGCGCCTGCTCGAGCCACGCCTTCTGGTGCTGGGGGCTCTGGTCGGTCTGCTCAGTTCGGTGATTCCCTACAGCCTTGAGATGGCCGCCCTACGCACCCTGCCGCCCCGGGTGTTCGGCATCTTGATGAGCCTCGAACCGGCCGCCGCGGCGCTGGTGGCTGCCCTCCTCCTCCGGGAATGGCTCACCCCACTGCAACTGCTCGCGATGGCCTGCGTGATCGCGGCCAGCGTGGGCGCGGCCCGCACGACGTCGGCCCGCGACGTCGTCCCCGGCGACTAACCGCGAGTGTCGATGCGCACTTTCAGCCAAGGATGTGGCGCATGCCCGAGAGGCGATCTTGGACGTCTCCTGGGGCGCTGACTGCCCTGCTCTGGTCTGCGACCCACGCCCGACGGGCGTCATCCGGGCGGCCCTGGAGACCGCATTCTCCGGCGAGGGCGTGGTCGACGCCGGCGCGAGCACTGCGTCGGACGACGTGGCTCGGTTCCTCCAGGCCGTTCCAGGTTGCTACATTCGCGTCGGGGCGACGGATCTGACGGCCGGACCTGCCATCCCGCACCATCATCAGCTCTTCGACCTGGACGAGCGTGGGTGGCTGTCGGAGCGCAAGCGCTGGTCCGCGCC
>DASUSP010000157.1:0-3887 GCA_036375035.1 Candidatus Limnocylindria bacterium | reverse complement strand
GCCAGCTGCTCGATCATGGCGTCGGTGGCGTCGCCGGCCGGGACGCTGATGATCACGTGGCGCGGGCCGTCCATCATCTCGGCGAAGCGATCGATCGGCTCGGCGACGGCGACGCGGCCCTCGTTCTCCGGCTCAGCCGCCACCTCCGCGGTCACCGACTCGGTCCGGTTCCAGGCCACCACCTCGTGGCCGCCGCGCGCCAGGCGGCGCGCCATGCCGGCTCCCATCCGTCCCAGCCCGGCGATCCCGATCTGCATGGTCTGCTCTCCTCCTTGCGCTTCCCCCTCGTCTGGTTCCGTGTTGGTCAGGACCGCGCCGATGCGGCCGATGCGGGCACCGCCCGGTCGACCAGGTCCGCGAGCCGATCGAGCACGCCGTCCGGTTCCCCGAAATGCAGCCGCAGCACCCGCCGGTTCCGCTGCTGCAGCGACTGCAGGTCGCCCAGCGCCTGTGCCGCGACCAGCGTCCCGAAGGTCTCCTCCCAGCCGGGGATCGGCAGGTCGCGCCGCGGGTCGGCGGTCACCTGCAGGAACACGCCGCTGTCGGGTCCTCCCTTGTGCAGCTGCCCGGTGGAATGCAGGAAGCGCGGCCCGAAGCCAAGGGTGGTGGCCACGCCCAGCTCCGTGCCGATGTGCCCGCGCACGGCCTGCAGGCGATCCTCGGTGTCGGGGTCCTGGGGCAGGTAGGCCAGGATCGCCACGTAGTCGCCGGCTTGGGCGCTCTCGAGCAGCGCGCGCACCGCGCCATCCACGGTGACCGGCGCGTCGCCGATCGCCCGCGGGTCGCCGAAGGCCGCCACGCCGGGCTCGGCAACCATCGGTGCCGGAGCGGGCAGGCTTCCGTCGCGGCGGAAGGCCTCCAGGAGCTCCCTGGTGGCGTCCTTCGACTCCTGGACGTTGGGCTGGTCGAATGGGTCGATGCCAAGCACGACGCCGGCCGCGGCGGTGGCGATCTCCCAGCGCACGAACTCGCCGCCCAGCGCGTGGGCGTCTTCGATCTCGAGGCGTAGCACCGGGTGTCCTGCCGCCTCCAATGCGCCGGCCAGGCGTTGCTGCTCGGCGGGCAGCTCCTGGGCAGTGGTCAGCAGCACGAAGCAGCGGTCGTCCGCGTAGTCGCGCGCATCGCGCAGCGGCTCCCCCACCACCGGCACGATGCCGGTGCCGGCCTTGCCGGTGCTCTCGGCGACCAGCTGCTCGGCCCAGTCCCCAAAGCTCGCCAGGCGCGGCGAGGCCAGGATCGTCAGCTTGTCGCGGCCGGCCAGCGCCGCCTCGCCCATCCAGGCGCCGAGTCGCAGCCCCGGGTTGTCCGTGGCGGGCCGTCGGCACGCCGCCGCCATCTCGGCCGCGCTCCCCAGCAGCCGCTCGAGGTCCACGCCGTGCAGTGCCGCGGGCAGCAGGCCGAACGCCGAGAGCGCCGAGTAGCGGCCGCCCACGTCCGGGCGCCCGTCGACGATGGCGCGGAACTCCTGGGCGCGGGCCAGCTCCGCCAGCGAGCTGCCCGGATCGGTGATGGCCACGAAGTCCAGAGCCGGCGCGAAGTCGGCCATGGCGGCGTGGAAGGCGTTCGGCTCGGTCGTCGAGCCGGACTTGCTGCTGACGCAGAAGAGGGTCCTGGCCGACTGCGCCCAGCCGCGGAAGCCGCGCACCGCGTCGGGATGGGTCGAATCGAGGATGCGCAGCTCCAGGCCGCTTTCTGCCGGCTCTCCCGACGGGCCGCCGAAGGCCCGGCTGAACAGCTCCGGGGCCAGGCTGGAGCCCCCCATGCCCAGCACCGCCGCGCGGGTGTAGCCGTCCTCGCGGATCTCGCGCGCCAGGCGGGCGATCTCGTCGGCCTGGGCGGCCATGCCATCGGGCAGGTCCAGCCAGCCCAGCCAGGACGCCACCTCCTCGGCGGGCTTGCCGGACGCGGCCCACAGGCTGCCGTCCTTTGCCCACAGCCGCTCGGCGACGCGCTCCCGCTCCCAGAGCGCCAGCCGCTCGGCGATCGCCTGCTCGAGCGGCCCGGGGCTCATGCCGGGGCCAGTGCCTTGCGCTGGCTCTCGATGGTCTCGATCAGCTCGTCGAACGACTTCGCGAAGGCGGCCACGCCCTCCTCGGTCAGCTCGTCGGTAACCCGCTTCATCTCGATGCCCAGCGCCTCGATGTGGGACAGCGTGTCGCGCGCCTCGTCCAGCCCCGCGTCCAGGGTGCGTTCCAGCTCCCCGTGGTCCAGGAAGGCGTCGATCGTGTCGGTCGGCATGGTGTTCACCGTGTGCGGACCGATGAGCTGCTCCACGTAGAGCACGTCGCGGTAGTCGGGGTTCTTGGTGGAGGTGCTGGCCCACAGGCAGCGCTGCACCCGCGCCCCCGCGGCCAGCAGGTCGGCGAACTCGTCGCCGCCGAAGATCTCGGCGTAGGCCGCGTAGGCCATCTTGGCGTTGGCGATGGCGGCCTGCCCGCGCAGGGCCAGGGCCTCTTCGGTGCCGATGGCGTCGAGCGCCTTGTCGACCTTGGTGTCCACCCGGCTGACGAAGAAGCTGGCGACCGACGCCACCCGGTGCAGGTCCTCGCCGCGCTCGTGGCGGCGGCGCAGGCCGGCGATGTAGGCGCGCGCCACGTCGCGGTAGACGTCCACGCTGAACATCAGGGTGACGTTGACGTTGATCCCCTCGGCGATCGCCGCCTCGATGGCCGGCAGCCCGGCGGGCGTGGCAGGGATCTTGACGAAGACGTTGGGACGGCCGAGGCGGCCCCACAGGTAGCGTGCGCGCTCCAGGGTGCCCTGCGTGTCGTCGGCCAGGTTCGGCTCCACCTCGATCGAGACGTAGCCGTCGGCCGCGTCATCGGCGTGGTAGACCCGGCGCAGCACGTCGGCCGCGTCGCCAACGTCGCCGGTGGCGATCGCCTCGTAGATCTCGTGGCTGCCGTCGCCGGCCTCGATCTCGCGCCGGATCAGCTCGTCGTACTGCCCGCTGGCCACCGCCTTGGCGAAGATGGTGGGGTTGCTGGTCAGCCCGCGGATCCCCTCCCCGACCAGCTCCTCCAGCCGCCCGGAGGTGATCAGGTCGCGGTCGATGAAGTCGATCCAGGGGCTCTGGTCGAACTCGGCGTGCAGCCGCTGCAGGTTGTTCATGCCGTCTCGGGCTCCTTCCTAGGTCGTGGTGCCGGCCGCGGTTCGGGCGCTGACCAGCTCCCGGGCGGCCGCGGCGATGTGCTCGGCGTCGATGCCGGCGGCGTCCAGCTGCTCGGCCGGGGTCCCGGAGCCGGGCATGATGCGGACCGCCAGCTTGCGGATCACGGGGGCGTCGCGCTCTTCGGCGAAGACGTCCAGCACGGCGTCGCCCAGCCCGCCCTCCGGGAAGTGGTCCTCCACGGTGACCAGGGCGCCGGTCTCGCGGCCGGCGGCCAGCAGCGTCTCGGCGTCCACCGGCTTGATCGAGTACAGGTCGATGACCCGCGCGGCGATCCCCTCGTCGGCCAGCGCGTCGGCCGCCTTCAGCGCCTCGTGCAGGGTGATCCCCGCCCCGACCAGGGTCACCTGGTCGGCATCGGTCCCGCGCACGACGCGGCTGCCACCGATGCGGAACTCCTCGTCCGGGCCGTACAGGACCGGCGTCTTCTCGCGGGTCGTGCGCAGGAAGACGACACCGTCGCGGTCCACCATCTCGCGCATCAGGACCGCCGTCTGGTTGGGGTCCGATGGGTACAGCACCGTGCTGCCGTGGACCGCGCGGAACGCAGCCAGGTCCTCGAGCGCCATCTGTGAGGGTCCGTCCTCGCCGATGCTCACGCCGGCGTGCGAGCCGGCCAGCAGGATGTTGGCGCGGCTGACGGCAGCCATCCGCACGAAGTCGTATGCGCGCGCCAGGAACGCGGCGAACGTGGCGGCGAACGGGCGCCAGCCGCGGA
>DASUSP010000156.1:0-9333 GCA_036375035.1 Candidatus Limnocylindria bacterium | reverse complement strand
TCGCCGACACGGACATCGAGGAGCCGATCGGCACCGCCATCGCCGGAGCCGGGCACAACCGCGAGGCCGGGCCCGGGGACGAGACCTGATGGGCCGCCAGAACGTGCCGCGCGACCAGTGGCTGGAGATCGGGTCGGAGTGTCCGCGCTGCGGCGAGCGCATCGGGGAGGAGATGGTGTACTCGTGGCGCCCGCTGCCCGAGGACCCGAAGCTGCTGCTTCTCTACTGCCCCGACTGCGGGGACCGGGTCGAGATCAACCACGTCTGAGGGGAGGAGTGGTGCCCCCAACCGGATTCGAACCGGTGATCTCCACCTTGAAAGGGTGGCGTCCTAGGCCTCTAGACGATGGGGGCTCCGGCTGATGGTAGCGCAGCTCGATCCGTGATCGCCCCGCCGCGAGCTCGGCTTCGCCGATCTATCGGTTCGTGTTGGACGGGAGGGCCGATTGGGGCACGAATTCATCGGTCTATCGGTCAGCTGGGAGCACGACGGGTGCGTCGAGGCACCTCTCACGCTCGGTCCGGACCGATAGACCGTCAAGAACCGCGCGCAACCAAGACTTCCGGCCAGATCCGGACCGATAGATCGGTCGTGGTGCCTCAGGCGTAGAAGATCAGGACCACGACCACCGAGGCAGCCAGCGCGCCGCCGGCCAGGAGCACCATCAGTCCGCCGGCCAGCGCGATCGCCACGGCCGTCCCCGCCGACCCGCCCCGGTAGGCGCGCTGCGACCAGATCCATGCCTGCACGAACAGGAAGATCCCCACCGCCGCGGCGATCAGCCCCGCGGCCAGCATCGCGGCGGTCGACAGGCCCGAGTCCTCGCCGAGAACGGCGATGGCGGTCAGGCCGGCGGCCAGGATCAGCCCCACCGCGCCGATCACCAGGTTGCGGACGAACGGATGCACCCGCGGATTCTAGCCGCGGCGAGGGAATGGCAGCGCCACGGCACAGTTTTTGCAGATCGGCTTGCTCGGGGGACGAGCCGGTCGCGCGTCGGCTGGCCGACGGAACGTGAAGGTGAGGAAAGCCTCGATGGCTGAGGACCAGAACAAGGAACGAAAGCCCGAGCCGATGAGCGTGCGCGATGCCGGCCGCAAGGGCGGCAAGGCGACCCGCGCGCGCTACGGGGCCGACTTCTTCGCCGAGATCGGCCAGAAGGGCGGCAAGGCCGTCAGCAAGCGCTACCCGTCGGAGCACTTCCAGGAGATCGGGCGCAAGGGCGGCCGTCGCGTGGCCGAGCTGGTGGAGCGCGCCAAGCGGCTGGAAGAGGAGGCCAACGGGCAGGGTTCGGCCGGCTCGAAGGGCTCCTGACGGGCGCGGCTCCGCTCAGGAGTCCGAGTAACGTTCCTCGCGCCAGTAATCGGCCGAGTTCGAGTAGCCGTTGCGCTCCCAGAATCCCGGCCGATCCTCGCGGCTGAACTCCACGCCGCGCAGCCACTTGGCGCTCTTCCAGAAGTACTTGCCGGGCACGATCGCACGCAGCGGGTAGCCGTGGTCCGGCTCCAGCGGCCGACCGTCGTAGTTCCACGCCAGGATGCACTGCGGGTCCATGGCGGTCTCGAGCGGCACGTTCGAGGTGAAGCCGCCCTCCGCGTGGAAGATCACGAACCGGGCGTCGGGTGAGGGCTGCGCCACCTCGGCGATGTGGGTGAAGGGCACCCCCTCCCAGGCCGTGTCGAGCTTCGACCAGCGGGTCACGCAGTGGATGTCCAGGGTGACGGTGGTGGTCGGCAGCTGGCGAAACTCGCCCCAGTTCAAAGTAAGGGGCTGGGCCACGTCACCGAAGACGCGGAAGTCCCATCGGGCCAGGTCGGGGTAGTCCGGGACGCGCCCAAAGTGCAGCACCGGGAACTTGTCGGTCAGCACCTGCCCGGGCGGGATCCGCTTCGCGATCTCCGGTTCGGTGGCCGGCTTCTGCCACTTGAACATGTGCCGCGGATGCTGCTGGACCGATGGGTGGGCGTCAAGATGCCTGGGCTGGCCCCGTAGATCGGGCCGATCGGCACCGGACGCCCGCTTCACGCACGGTTTGGCCCGATGCAGCAGGCCACTGGCACTCGTCAGGGTTTCAAGGCCGCGTCGAGCGCATGCGCGATGGTCTGCGCCTCGTCGGCGGTGATGCACAGCGGAGGGCGGATCTTCAGGACGTTCTTCTCGCGCCGGGTGGTCCCGATGAGCACGCCGCGCTCCCGCAGCTCGTCGCGGACGTCTCGGGCGAGCGTCGTGGCCGGCGCGCCGCTGGCCGGGTCCACCAGCTCCACCCCGGTCATGAGGCCTCGCCCCCGGACGTCGGCGATGGCCGGGTGCCGGCCGGCGAGGACGCGCAGGCTGCCCCGCAGCTCGTCGCCGACCGCGGCGGCGTTCGCCACCAGCCCCTCTTCCTCTATCACGTCCAGCACCGCCAGCCCCGCGGCGCAGGCCACCGGGTTGCCGCCGAAGGTGCTGAAGAAGGTCGTGCGCTCCGCCATGCGGTCCACCAGCTCGGCGCGGGTAACCACCGCGGCCATGGGGTGGCCGTTGCCCATCGGCTTGCCGAGCGTCACGACGTCGGGGTGCACGCCCCAGGCCGGGAAGCGCCACAGCTCGTCGCCACCTCGCCCGTGGCCGGACTGGACCTCGTCGGCGACGTACAGCGCCCCCGCCTCGCGGGCCGCGTCAACCACGGAGGCCACGACATCGGGCTCGGGCGCGAAGATGCCGTCGGCAGTGAAGAAGCCGTCCAGGAAGAGGGCGGCGGGCCGTCGCTCGCGGGCGCGCATCCGCTCGACCGCGGCCGCCATGGCGGCGCGGGCGGCATCGGCATCGGGGTAGGTGGAGCGGAAGGTATCGGGCGCGGGGAAGGTCTCGACTCCCTCCGGATGCTCATCGGCGGCCCATTCGGAGGGAGAGAAATCGGCGATGGCCGCCGTCACGCCGTGGTACGCCCAGTCGGTGACCAGGCCGGCATCTCCGCCGGTGGCGATCACGGCCAGGCGCCAGGCGAGGTCGTTCGCCTCGCTGCCCGAGTTCACGAACATGACCGTGTCCAGGCCGCTGTCGGGCGGCATGGAGGCCACCAGTTGCTCGGCCAGCTCCACCACGGCGGAATGCAGGTATCGGGTGTTCGTGTTCAGCAGCGATGCCTGGCGGGCGATCGCCTCGGCCACCCGGGGATGGGCGTGGCCGACCACCGGCACGTTGTTGTAGGCGTCCAGGTAGCCGCGTCCGTCCGCGTCGTACATCCAGGCGCCGCGTCCGCTGACCAGGTGCAGGGGACGGCGGTAGGTGAGCGGCTCCAGCGCGCTGCCCAGCACCCGGCGGCGGGCGACCAGCTCGGCTGCCGGTGGCTCGGCGGCGCTCCGGCCGGGACGCACCGGGGAGCGGGCCGCGGTCACCAGGCGCCGCGTGGCCTCGTCCCAGCCGGCGGCCTCCAGCTGCGCGAGCAGCGCCCAGGCCGGCTCCGCCCAGCCGGTGATGTAGGCGTTGTCCGGGAACTGCAGCGTCCGCCACTCCGAGATGAGGATGGTCTGCGCCATGCGCCCGGCCAGCAGGTCGGCCAACAGCTCGGCCTCGATCGGCTCCAATGGCTGGACCGATGTGTAGCCGGGAAGGAAGGCCGATGCCACAGCGAAGATGTCCTCCCGCTCGCGGAAGAGCGACTGCAGCGTGGCCGGCACGTCGAGCACCAGGGCGGTGTGGGCCATGTCGCCGAAGTCGATGATGCCGGTCACCGTGCCCGCGTCATCCAGCAGCAGGTTGTCCAGGGTCACGTCGTTGTGGATGACTTGCGCGCGCAGGGTGGGGAGAGCCGGTGCCACGATCCGGGCGAAGCGCTCCAGGACGCGGTCGAGCAGCGCCCGGCGCTTCGGATCGTGCACCAGCTCGGCATTCGGCGCCAGGTCCAGCAGGTGCTTCTGGTCCCACTCGATAGCCCGCCCCGCGGCCGGATGGAAGAAGCCGCGCAGCGCCACGGACAGGCGGCCGGTCACCGTCCCGATGCCGCGCACGGTGCCCTCGTCCAGCTCGGGCGGCTGCCAGGTGCGGCCCGGCAGCAGGGGGATGAGGCGAACGAGGTGCCGTGCCCCATCCATCTCCACCACGCTGATCGGCGAGCCGTCCAGCGCCGGACGCGCCCGCGGGACGGGCAGGCCCGGGTCCACGCGCGCGACGTGCTCCACCGCCGCGACCTCCATCTCGACCACGGCCGGGTCCTCGGCCGCGTTCGAGACCTTCAGGACCCAGCCGTCGCCACCTGGCGTGTGGATGGCGAAGTTCTGGTCTCGTTCGCTGACCAGCGGTCGCGCCTCCCCGTCCACGCCGCAGCGCTCGCGGGCGATGGCGCGGGCCTGTTCGGGGGTGAGCGCCGGGGGCGCGGCGTGCATGACGCCGGCGGTGTCCATCGGCGCTGATGCTACACGCCGCTAGACTCGGCACCGATGTCCGCCAGCCCCTTCGCCGACTTCGCGCGCGTGGCCGGCGAGGTCGCCGCCACGACCTCCAAGCTGCGAAAGCGCGACGCCCTTGCCGCCTACCTGCGCGGCCTGGGGCCAGATGAGCTGGCTGCGGCCGCCACCTTCTTCGCCGGCCGGCCGCTCCCCGGCGCCGCGGACCGCCTGGGCCTGGGCTGGGTCCAGCAGTCGCAGGCGCTGGCCGCCGCCTCCGGGGCCGATGCCGAGGCGCTCAACGCCGCGTACCTGCGCCACTCCGACTTCGGCGACGCGGCGGCCGACCTGCTGGCCGGCCGTCACGGGACCAGGCCGCGCCTCACCCTCCTGGACGTGGCCGCGGCGTTCCGTCGCATGAGCGAGGCCCCCTCGGCCGAGGCGCGGGTCGAGGAGATGGCGCGCCTCTTCGCCCGCGCGTCGGGGGAGGAGGCGCGGTTCATCGGGCGGGTGGCCTCGCGGGAGCTGCGCATCGGCCTGCGCGAGGGGCTGCTGGAGGAGGCCATCGCGTCGGCCTTCGACGCCTCGCTGGACGACGTGCGCCGCGCGCACATGCTGGTCGGAGAGCCGGGCGAGGCCGCCGTCCTGGCCCGCGAGGGGCGGCTCCGCGAGGCAGCCCTGCACCTGGGGCGTCCCATCCGCTTCATGCTCGCCAGCCCCGTGGCCGACGCGGCCGAGGTGATGCGGCGGGTCGGCGAGGAGGCCTGGATCGAGGACAAGTACGACGGTATCCGCGCCCAGCTGCACCTGGACGGGGAGGCGGCCGCGCCCCGCCTCTTCAGCCGCGACCTGAACGACATCACCGTCGCGTTCCCGGAGGTGGCCGGCGCGGCGGGCGACATCGGGCACCGGCTGGTCATCGATGGCGAGCTGGTGCCGTATCGGGCCGGATCGGTCCTGGACTTCGCCAGTCTGCAGACGCGGCTGGGCAGGTTGAACCCGTCGGCGGAGCTGCTGGAGCAGGTGCCGGTGGTGCTGGTCGCCTTCGACCTGCTGCACCTGGACGGCCGCGACCTGCTGGAGACGCCGCTGCGCGAGCGCCGAGCGGCCCTGGAGGCGCTGGAGCTGCCGGCGCGCACCGAGGAGCGGTTCCTCTACTCGCACCTGGCCACGGCGCGCTCCGCGGACGAGGTGGAACGGCACTTCGACGACGCGCGCGAGCGCCGCAACGAGGGACTGATGGTCAAGGCCCCCGACTCGGTCTACCAGCCGGGACGCCGCGGCCTCGGCTGGCTGAAGCTGAAGAAGGCGCTGGCGACGCTGGACTGCGTGGTGGTTGGCGTGGAGTGGGGCCACGGCAAGCGCCGTGGCGTGCTCTCCGATTACACGTTCGCGGTCCGCGCCTCCGACGAGGCCGATGCGCCGCTGCTGACCATCGGCAAGGCCTACACCGGCCTGACCGATGCCGAGATCGCGACCATGACCGAGCACTTCAAGTCCATCACCCTGCGCGACCACGGCCGCTACCGGACGGTGGTCCCCGAGGTGGTGGTGGAGATCGCCTTCGATCGGCTCATGCGCTCATCGCGCCACCGGTCCGGGTTCGCGCTGCGCTTCCCACGGATCGTGCGCATCCGCGACGACAAGACGTCTGCGGAGATCGACACGCTGGCCACGGTGGAGTTGCTCTTCGGAGAGCAGGCCTCGGGGCGGATCCTCCTCGCCACCGGGGAGCGCGGCGAGACGGAGCGCATCAGCGCCACCGGGGAGCTGGGGGAGTAGAGAGCCGGGGCATCGTGCCCCGGCTCTCAGCGCCTGACGCGGGACGGCCCTACCGGAAGTGCACCTCGAAGGTTCGGTAGGTCCCGTCGGCGAAGGTGATCTCGAAGATCCGGCAGCTCTCCCGCCAGCGCTTCAGCGTCTTCCACACGAACTTGTACTCGTCCGCGAACAGGTCGTACGTCAGGCCGACGTCGCCAACAGACCGCGCGTCGACGCTGCTGCCGAGCGGCCAGGCGTCGCACTCGTAGACCTGCGGCGGCTCGAACAGGACGTCCAGCCCGTAGTCGCCACCCAGCGAGAAGCGGACGGGAATGGCCTGCCCGGCCCTGGCCGCGTTCACGTCCGGCGGGTTCGACACGGGCGGGTAGAAGCCGTCGAAGTCGTAGGCCGCCAAGTCCAGCCCCACGATCACCGGATCGTGGTCGCTGGTGCGGAACTCGTCCGGCTCGTAGAGCGGCAGCGCGTCCGATTCCTCCTCGAAGAACGACTCTCCGGTGGTCCGGACGTCGTCGTTGTAGTCGAACAGCGGGACCTCGTCCGCGTTGATGTGCCACTCGGCCACGCCGGTCACCTGTGGATGGATCGTCGGGTTGGCGAGCGCGTGGTCCAGGTAGCCCAGCTGCGCGTCGAACACGTAGCTGTACGCTCCGGGCCCGCCGAACTCGGCCACCAGGTTGGTGTAGCCCGCGTCCTCCAGCGCCACGATCGGGTCCTCCATGGCGTAGGAGTTCAGGTCACCGATGATCAGCACGTCCCGGTCGCCGCTGCCGGTCGGGTCGGTGGCCAGCCAATCGGCCATCGCCTGCGCGGCCAGCGTCCGGGTCAGGTTGCAGTTGCCCTGGCCGGTGGTGGTGTCGTCGTCGCCCGCCCCGCAGCTCGAGCCCTTGCTCTTGAGGTGGTTGACGACCACCGTGAGGGTGGCGCCGGTCGCCGTCTCCTCGAAGGTCTGGGCCAGCGTCGGCCTGTTCTCCTCGTCGTCGAAGCGCGGATCGACCGAGCTGTCCAGGAGGGCGTAGTCGCCGACCGGCTCGACGGTCGAGGTCTTGTAGATGATCCCGACCCGGATGGCATCGATGCCGATGACGCCGGTGTCGATGTAGTCGTAGCCCGGCAGGTTGGCCACGATGTCGGCCAGCGGCTCAACGCCGGGCGTGTTCTCCATCTCCATCAGCCCGATGACGTCGGCGTGCATCGCATTCAGCGCGGCCAGCAGCTTGGCGCGCTGGCGATCCAGCTCCTCGGTGCTGTCGGCCCCGCGGCAGTCCATGGTGCCGTCGGCGCCGCAGGTCCCGACGCTGCCGGACGAGGTGGTGTCGACGGACAGGAAGTAGTTCAGGACGTTGAAGCTGGCGACTTTCAGGCGCCCGCCAACATCGGGCACCGATGGCCGCCCGTTGGCCGGGTCGAACTCGTACTCGAACGCCTCGGTGACCGGGCGGATGCGCCAGGCATCGGTCCCGGACTGGCCGGCGAACGACCAGTGCAGGACGCCGGTGAGGTTCGTGATGGTGTCGCCGCCGCGGAAGAAGTTGTCGGTGCTCAGCCCGGGCACCGGGTGGTAGTAGGGCGTGTTGGGGCTGTCGATGGGCCGGTTCTGGCGGTTGTCGGTGTCGTCCAGGATCACGGCGCGGCGGGCGAGGTCGATCTCGTGCTCCACCAGGCCCTGGGCCGAAGGCTCGTTCACGGCCGTGAAGGTGTGCGGCCGTCCGCCCTCGTGCAGGATGACCTGGCCGTAGCGGGCCAGCTCGAAGTACTCGCTGACGTACAGGGTGCTGGGGAAGCTGACCAGCATGCCCTCGAATGACTCGTAGTAGGCGTTGATCGCCGCCGTCGCGGCCGCCAGGTCGTCGGTCGGGACGTTCGGCACCGGCAGCTGGACGCTGGCCGGGGTGGGCAGCGGGTTGCCAGAGCTCTGCACGCTCACGCTGCCGGCCGTGGTGGCGGACAGCTGCGTCATCCCGAAGAAGTCGCTCGAAGAGCCGGTGACCTGGACCAGGTCGCCAACGTTCACCGGCGTTGCGCAGCTGCTGCAGAAGACGAAGATGCCCTCGGACGTGGCCGAGTCAGCGTCTGCGTCCAAATCCTCCTCCTGGACGAAGAAGCCGCGCAGCTGTCCGGACCCCTGGGTCTGGTAGTCGCCGACCACGATCGCCTCGATCGTGAACGTGCCGGGCGCCGCGCTGTCCCCGCTGCCCTGGATGTCGTGGATGGGCGTGATGACGGTCTCGTCGTTGACGATGGTGCCCAGGCCCTGGCCGTCCCCGACGTCCGCACCAATCACGTTGGTGAGGTTGACGAAGAACGTCTCATCCGGCTCGGCCGCGATGTCGCCGTTGACCAGCACCGAGAAGCCGTACGTGGAGGCGCCTTCGGCGATGGCCTGGCCGGTGAGGCCGTTGGCGACGTAGTCGCCGTCACCGGTCGTCGCGGTCCCGTCGGCGGTGGCGATGTCGAAGGCGACGCCGCCCGCCGGTGCGGGCTCCGAGAGGCTGACGGTGAAGTCGAAAGACGTGGTTGCGCTGTCGCCCTCGGCCGCGGACACGTCATCCACGGAAATCGTCAGCGGGACATCACCGCAGGACGCAGTGTGCGCGCCCAGCCCGTCGAACGTGTTCGTGGCGAATCCGTCCCATTCGATGGACGGATCGAAGACATCGGTCTCATCCGTGTCGCCGGCGCAGACGGTCGCCATCCGGCGCAGGGTGTTGTCGGCGGTGCTGACCAGATCGGCTCCCCACTGGCTTCCCGGGTCGAAGCCGACCTGCCCGATGGCGTCGACGACGGTCGTCCCCCTGCGCAGAAGGACGGCATCGTCGCCGTTGAACCAGCCCGCGCCGTTGGTCTGGTCCGCCTGGGCCAGGATCGCGGGATCGGCTGACGCTTGGGCCACGACGAAGACGTCTCCGTCGGCGACGGTTCCCGCCAGGTTGATCGTGAGGGTAGACGTGCCGCCATTGAAGGACATGTGCACGTTGTAGCCGCCGCCCGAGAGGTCCACGGCAGCTCCGGTGCCGTTGTAGATCTCGAGCGCCTTGTTGTTGCTGCTGCCCTCGATGTACTCGGAGAAGAAGAGCTCCGAGGTTGCGGCCAGCACCGAGGCCGGCGTGGCCGCCGCGACCGGCAGCCAGCCGGCCAGCAGCATGACGGCGCCCACCAGGACGCCGTTGAGACGATGTCGGAACGTGG
>DASUSP010000155.1:0-4521 GCA_036375035.1 Candidatus Limnocylindria bacterium | reverse complement strand
CGCCGAAGAGACGCAGGAGGTCCTCGCCCGCGAGGGCGTGCGCAGCGTCGCCAGCGACGAGGAGATGGGGCAGGAGCAGATCCCATCCGTCGTCCGCATCAAGCGCTTCGACATGGAGCCGATGTTCGAGGAGGACGCCATCGCCCGCATGGAGGAGCTGGGACACGCCTTCTTCGTCTTCCTCAACGCGGAGAACGAGCGCATCTGCGTTCTCTACGCGCGGCGGGACGGAACCTACGGGTTGATCGAGCCGGTGGTCGGAGGGAAGCGCTGAGCGCGGCTGGCCGGGCTAGCCGAGCACCATCGGCAGCGTCAGCATGGCGGCCACGATCAGCAGCAGCGCCACGAAGAAGACCAGCAGGCCGATCGACAGCAGGTCTGCGCCCTCGGCCGGCTGCCCCTGAGCCTCTGGGGCCGACGCAGGCGCGGCTTCCGGCACGGTCCCAGGGTCTTCCCGGGCGCGATCCTCGGTCATGGGTCGCACCCTAGCACGCCCGGAGCCGCGTCGCCGGCTCAGCTGGCCGGACGGCGCGCCGCCGGTCGGCATCCACCTTGGCGTGGCTGGGGGTCTGCTCAAGGCCGCGCGGCGGGCGCGCCAGATCGGGGCCACCGCCCTGCAGATCTTCAGCGACAACCCGACCGCCTGGCGGCGCCGGCCCGAACCACCGGCAGACGCCGCAGGGTTCGTGGCCTACGCGGCGGCGAACGGCATCGAGCCCATCTCCATCCACGCCAGCTACCTGATCAACCTGGCGGGGAGCGCCGAGCCGTTCGCCTCGCAGTCGCGTGCCGGGCTCATCCACGAGATGCAGCGCGCCCCAGCCTACGGCGCTCGGCTGGTGAACACGCACATCGGGTCGAAGATCGAGGAGCTGGCCGAGATCCTGGAGCGTACCGACCCCTCGCTCGCCGACCGGCTGGCCTTCTGCCTGGACACCGCGCACCTGTGGGGCGCCGGCTACGACATCTCCACCCCGGAGGGCGGCACGGCGGTCCTCGACCGCTTCGAGGCGCTGATCGGCATGGATCGCCTGCGGCTGGTCCACCTCAACGACTCGCGGGCGGAGCAAGGGTCGCGCAACGATCGGCACGAGCACGTGGGGGCCGGGCGCATCGGTCCGGTGGGCCTGGGCGCCATCCTGCGCGACCCGCGGCTGCCCGCGCAGACGGCGGTGATGCTGGAGACGCCCGGCGTGGACGAGGGCTACGACGCGGTCAACCTGCGGCGCGCGCTGCTCCTGTACCGCGGGGCGCAGCTGCTGCCGGAGCTCCCGCCGAAGGCGTTCAAGCTGACCAGGAGATCGACGCGCAGCGGGCCCGGCAGGGGCACTCGCGGCCGCGGCCCAGGGGCTGGGACAGGGACAGGGACGCCGGTCAGCCCCTCCGGCTGAGGCCCCCGGCGCCGACCGGCTCAGACTCCTCGGGATGGGTCCCGCCGCCGTTCACGGTCCCGACACCCTGCCCGTTCACGCGCAGGCGGCGGTTGCGGACGCCGATGTAGAGCTGCATCAGCTCGCGCACGTCGGCATCGGTCAGGGCCTCGTCGCCGCGCAGGGCGTACTCGACTCGGGCGGTGGGCAGCAGCTGGCGGGCGGCCAGGGAGGCGAAGTACGCGGGCCCCTCGGCCTCGTCGCGGATCTCGCGAAGGCCACGGGCCAGCTTCGTCGCGGTGCCGAGCGACGGCATGCGGTCACCCTTGATGAGCCTCGAGATCGTGGAGTGGTCCACGCCCGACTGCAGCGCCAGCTGGCGCTGGCTCATCTTCTTCTCCTTGAGCTGGCTGCGGAGCCAGCTGTTGAACGATCGCGGCGTCTGGAGGGTCATGCGCCTCGGTCCACACACGCGTACGGGCCACCACGATGGGCTCGGCGGTGGTGCGTACGAGCAACCGCAGCATCACAGGCGGCTGCATCGGCCTCAATGGCCCTTTGGTACCGTGATGCGGTCTATCCGGCTCCTTCGGCGGCAGCGGGGCCGATGCCGTGCGCGCGGCGCACCTTGGCGGAGAAGGCGTACGCGATCCCGCCCAGGACGATGACGGTGAGGATGCTGATCGCGCGGTCGGTGAGGGCCACCGCTGCGGCCGGTTCCTGGGTCACGCCGTAGAGCCACAGGGCACCGACGATGCCGGCCTCCACGAACCCGACGCCCGCCGGCGTCAGCGGGATGGCGGTCAGCAGCGAGCCGGCCAGCGTCACGAAGATTGCCGAGCTGATGCCCAGGTTCACGGTCGGCAGGTCCAGGGCCCTGATTACGAAGTAGAGCCGCAGCCCCTCGAGCACCCAGATCATGCCGGTCAGCAGCACGATGGTCGGGATGGCGCGGGCGGTCACCGCCCCGGTGCTTCCCTCGTGGAAGCGCTCGTAGAACTCGCGGGCGCGTACCGGCAGGAAGCGCGTGATCCGATCTCCCCACCATCGCAGCCCGATGACCAGCGCAACCAGCACCATCGCCACGACGAAGCCCGCGAGCAGGAGGGCGTTCACCTCCGGGCGCTCGAGGTTGCGGAAGCTCCAGAAGCCGGCCGCCAGCGCCAGCGCGAAGATGACCAGCAGGTCCGCGATGCGCTCGATGAAGATGGTGCCCACGCTGCGGCTGATCGACGCCCCGAAGTTGCCCTTCAGCAGCCAGGCCCGATACAGGTCGCCCAGCTTGGCCGGCACGAGGCAGTTCACGAACCAGGACAGGAACAGGATCTCGGTCGAATCGCGGAAGCGGACCCGCGTGCCGACCTTGCCCAGCACATACGCCCAGCGGTAACCGCGCAGCGGGAAGGTCAGGTAGTACACCACGAATGCCGCCGCCAGCAGCCTCAGGTCGGCGTTGGCGATTCGCTGCCAGGTGGCCGCGAAGTCCAGGTTCAGGACGAAGCGGAAGAGCAGGTACAGGAGCGCGACGCCGAAGATCACCGAGCCGATGGTCCGCACGTTCAGCAGCCGGCGACGGAGCGACACCTCGCGCTCGGGGATTTCCTCGGCCGGCGGCGCATCCAGGAACTCGCCCGCCTCGTACAGCGAGTGGCCGTGCTCGTGCGGGGCTGTCGGGTGCTCCTGCTGCGGGTCCCGCTCGCTATCCGCGGTCACTCGAGGCCTCCGGGTCATCGGGGTTGGGTAGCTCCTCGGGCGTCGGCTTCTCGATCGGCTCGGCCTCCACCCTGGCGGGCGACTCCGGCCCAAGGACGGGAGCGGCGGCCGTCTCGCGGCCGAGCCATCGGCGCACGATGTTGCTCCACACCGCCCAGCGGGTGGTGAGGTGGATGAGTACGGTGGAGCGCGACCCGTGCCACTCGTTGTCGGGCAGGCCGGCGCGCAGCTCAACGGCCGTGTCGAAGGCGGGCAGGGCGTTGAAGCTCATCGCGATCTCGAAGCTGGAGTGCGAGTCACTGCAGGCGATCCCCGGGATGCGGTTTCGCGCCGCGAATTCGGCCGCCTCCTGGTTGTGGCGCTGGAACGTCACGCGGCTGTTGAAGACCTCGACCATGTCGATCTTGCCCGCCTCGGCCAGGCGCTCCAGCGGCTCGCGGCGGATGTGCGAACCACGAAATGGGTCGAACGGGTGCGGGATGGAGACCAGGCCACCCTGCTCGTGGATGGCATCGGCCGTCTCGTCGGCGGACAGTCCGCGCGGGATGGTGCGCTGCAGGAAGAGGCCGACCACCTCGCCATCGGCGGTGGAGACCTCCTCGCCCAGGATCACGTGCAGGCGGTCGTCCAGCCCCAGTTCGGCGACCTTGTCGCGGACGGCAGCGGCGCCCTCCACATTGTTGTGGTTGGTCACCGCCACGTGGGTCAGGCCGCGATCCAGCGCGGTGCGGATGAACTTCTCCTCCGACAGGATGGAGTCGCGGCTGAAGCGCGTATGGATGTGGAAGTCGGCGAAGGCCGTGGGCCTTCGCGGCCCGCCCCCCGTCTCCTCCCGGACCTTCGCCGCGACGCCTGCTCGGACACCGGCCGCCGGCGCCGTCGCCGTCACGAGGCGCTCACCAGGCTCTTGCGGAACTGGCCGAAGTGCTCAAGCGCCAGGCCGGTGCCAACCGCCACCGAGTTGAGGGCGTTCTCCGCCACCGCACACGGGATCCCGGTGACCTGCGTCAGCAGCGTGTCCAGGTTGCGCAGCAGCGACCCGCCGCCGGTCATGACCATGCCCTTGTCGATGATGTCGCTCGACAGCTCGGGCGGCGTCTCCTCCAGGACGTTGCGCACCGCGGTGATGATCGCCTGCAGCGGCTGCTCGATGGCCTCGGTGACCTCGGTGGAGGTGATGGGGATGGTGCGCGGCAGGCCGGCGATCATGTCGCGGCCCTTGACCTCCATGGTCATCGGGTCATCCAGCGGCAGCGCGGAACCGATGGCGATCTTGATCTCCTCCGCGGTCCGGTCACCCACCATAAGGTTGTACTTGCGCCGGATGTAGTTGGTGATCGCCTCGTCGAGCTTGTTGCCGCCCACCCGCACGCTCTGGCTGACGACGATCCCGCCCAGGGCGATGACCGCGATCTCGCTGGTGCCGCCCCCGATGTCG
>DASUSP010000154.1:0-8118 GCA_036375035.1 Candidatus Limnocylindria bacterium | reverse complement strand
TTGTCCGGCGAGCGGGGTGGTGACAGCCAGTTCGGTCCCCGACTCGGTCCCGTCGCTGCGCCAGAGGCCGCCAGGCGCCCAAAACCACAGAGCGCCATTGAAGGCCACGAGGTCCGGGGTCGTGTCGAACCCGTGAGCCGCCCCTGGGCTGACGTCCTTCACAAGCATGGCGGTGGCGGCGCCAACCCTGGGGCTCGTTGCCAGTACGATGGCCAACGCCGCGAGGATGGCGACCGCAATTCGCGCGATTCGGCTGGGTGTAATGGCGCGAACGTGAGTGTTGCCGGGGTTCACCTTTTACCTCCGATGACAGCAGGCTGGATGCGCCCGAGGGCGGCACGGTCCCAGCAACCACTTGCGGGGCACTTTCACCACGCTTTCCTGGCGATCAGACTCGTCGGCGTAAGCCCATTGGGCCGATTCACCTGAGGGACGCACCTAGAATTGGTGGATGCAGGTGCCGGCGGAGATCCGCATCCGCGTCCTCGGCCGCGTCGAGATCGTTGGTGCCGACATCCGGCTTGGCCCGAAGCAGCAGCTGCTGCTTGGCGCGCTGGCGCTCAGGCCCGCGGGTCTGTCCACCGATACCCTCGCCGACCTGCTGTGGGGCGACGAGAGGCCCGATGACCCCCGCGCAGCACTGCAGATCCACGTCTCCAAGCTCCGACGCCCGCTGGCAGAGATCGGCGCGTCCATTCGGTACCAGGGTGATGGCTATGCGTTGGTGACTGATCGCAGGCATGTCGACGTCACGCGCTTCGAGAGCCTTGTGGCCGAGGGACTGCCTGAGCTGCCGTCCAATCCGACGCGAGCCAGCGAGCTGCTCGGTGGGGCGCTCGCGTGCTGGTCCGGACCTCCGCTGGGCGGCCTCGCCGACGACACGCCCCTCCGCGCCGACGTCCTGCGACTGGCCGACTCCAGGCTCTCAGCCATGCAGGGCCGGATCGAGGCAGACCTCGCCACCGGCCGCCACGAGGAGGTAATCGGCGATCTGCGCCAGCTCACCCGTGAGTACAGCTACCACGAGGTCTTCTGGCGCCAGCTCATGCTCGCCCTCTACCGGTCCGGCCGAGCCGGGGAGGCGCTCGTGGCATTCGACGAGGTGCGCAGAGTCCTTGCCGACGAGCTGGGTGCCGATCCCGGTCCGGAGCTCCAACAGTTGCACCAGCAGATCCTTCAGCAAGATCCCGCACTCAGCGACTCGCCGGCGGCGGTAGCGGCGACGGAGCGCGGTATTGCTTCGACCCGGGATCCTGCCTCCGTGGCCGTGCTCCCCTTCGAGATGATGGGCAGCCCGGATGAAGCGGCTCTCCTGGCGGTTGGCCTGCACACCGACCTGCTCACCGAGCTGTCCCGGATCCCACAGCTCACCGTGATCAGCAGGCACTCGGTCCTGAAGTACGACGCCCCGAATGCGAGCCTGGAGCAGATTGCCCGGGAGCTGGGCGTTGTGATGGTGCTAACAGGATCAATCCAGGCCGCCGGCCGCCGCTTCCGGTTGGCGGTACAGCTGATCGACGCGACCGCCGGCATTCAGCGCTGGGCTGAGAGTTACGACCAGGAGCTGAGCACCCACAACCTCCTCGCGGTGCAGCAGGACCTTGCCAGTGATATCGCTGCCTCGCTCTCCAGGCGTCTAGTCCCCACCGCAACGCCGACCACTGACAGCATGGAGGCGTACCGGCTGGTGGTGGAGGGTCGGATGCACTTCGACCGAAAGACCAAAGTGGGCCTTGCCACGGCAGTCGAGCGGTTCCGGCGCGCGGTGGTCGTGGATCCGAGCTATGCGCTGGCGTGGACGGGGCTCGCCGACGCGCTGGCGATGACCGCGGATTACGGCTACGGGGACCGGGCGGCATTGCTGGCCGGAGCCGAGTCGGCCGTGGTTCGGGCCATGGCGCTGCTTCCCGAAACTGCCGAGATTCACGCATCCCTTGGCTTGATTGCGGAAGGGCGGCACGACGCGCCCGGCGCCCTCGCCGAGTACGAGAAGGCAATCCGGCTGCGCCCGGGTCACGCCGATGCCCATAGCTGGCACGCATGGGTGTCGTTGACGCTCGGGGACTGCGAGCGAGCGTTGGCCAGCGCTCGGCGATCGGTGGAGCTCAACCCGCTATCGGCCGAAGCGGTGAGCAACCTCGCCCTCTCGCTGCTGGCGCTCGACGAGCCGGACCTCGCCCTGGCCGAGGCTCACCGGTCGGACGAGCTGTCCCCCGGCTACACCACGGCGGCCTACTACGTCGGTCTCGCGCTATACGACCTTGGGCGCTTCGCAGAATCGGTGGCTGTCCTGGAGCCTCTGGCCACTGCCCTGGCCGGCGAGCTGACCACGCCGTGGGCCGGAATGGCGCCCGATGCCGCCCTGGCAATTGCGCAGGTCGCAGTCGGCGACCGGGCCGCCGCACAGGCGACGCTGAAGACGATCGACGTCGGCGCCTATCCGGTCGAGACTGGACTGGTACACGCCGCCCTGGGCGACACGGCGGCGGCGTATGAGCTGTTCGCGCGCCCGATACCCGCGGGATACGGGGCGGCAATGCTGTACCACCACCACTTCCGCGACGTGTGGAGCAGGCTCGACGACCGGTCGCGCCTGGCCGAGCTGGGCGCGAGCATCGCCCGCAGTTGGCATGCAGAACCAGACGCGCCGCTCTCCGCATCACGCGGGGCGTAGCCTCATCGCCGGACGGCGCCGGGAAAGGCTTTCGAAAGCGCCGTCGAATACCGTCGGCACCACACCAGTACGAACGACCAACTGGGCGTCCACTGGGATCAGAGCGCGGGAGTGCCATGGACATCGCTGAGCTGAACAAGATAGTGGAAGGCAGGGTGCTGAGCCCGGGCGACGACGGCTTCGACGCGAGCCGCAGCGTGTGGAATGCCCGGTTCGATCGAACGCCGTCCGCAACCGTGCAGTGCGCTGGGGCGGAAGACGTGGCCGCAGCGGTCCGGTGGGCCGCGGCTCGCGGCGTGCCGTTGTTCGTGAAGGGTTCCGGCCACTCGTACGCCGGCCATACCGTCGGCAACGGTGGCCTCCTGCTCGACTTGTCGGCAATGAGCGGCATCAAGGTTCGCGCGGGCGATCGCCGGGTGACAGTTCAGGCGGGCGCGACCTGGGCGGCCCTCGACTCCGCCACGCAGCACCACGGGTTGGCGACCACCGGACCGACAGTGTCCTCGGTGAGCGTGGCGGGATCCACCCTGGGCGGCGGCACCGGGTGGCTGTCACGAAAGCTCGGACACTCCTTGGACAACCTCGTCTCGGTCGAGCTGGTGACCGCGCAGGGGGATCTGGTCACCGCATCGGCTGACGCAGAAGCCGAGCTCTTCTGGGGGATGCGCGGCGCCGGTCAGAACCTGGGCGTGGCGACGTCGCTCGAGTTCGACCTGCACGAGGTTGGTCCTCGCGTGCTGGCCGGGCAGATCATCTATCCGTTCGACGCGGCGGAGCAGATGCTCGCGAACTTCGCCGATTACATGCGCACCGCGCCCGACGCTTTCCAATGCCTCCCATTCACGTTCCGGGTGCCGCCCATCGACGCCTTCCCCACCGAGTTCCACGGCCAGCCCGTCCTCGACTTCGTCGTCTTTCACACGGACCCGACCGCAGCCGACATCGCGGCCCCGCTGCGAGCGCTGGGGACGCCGATTTTGGACACGGTCGGCCCGATGGAGTACACGGCGGTGCAGCAGTCCTTCGATCCCAACCTCCCGGCGGGGCAGCGTTACTACTCCACGGCCCAAGACCTGGCCGACCTCAGCGCCGAGGCGATCGCCGACTTTGCCAGGTTCGTGCGCACCAGCCAGGGGGCCTTCACGGCGTCCTACTTCGAGCCACGGGGCGGTGCCGCCAGCCGGGTCAAGGCGAGTGCGACGGCGATGGGTAATCGTGATGCCGCCTACGGCTTTCACGTCATCGCAGGGTGGCCGAACGCCAGTGATGACGCGACCGTCATGGGGTGGGCACGCAGTTTCAGCAGGGCAATGGCGGCGCATGCCACCGGTGGCGTCTACGTCAACCTCATTGCGGATGACGAAGACGACCGCATTCCATCGGCCTTCAGTGATCCTGCGCGTGTCGCCGCGCTGAAGCGGACGTGGGATCCCGGCAACCTGCTGCGGGGGAACCACAACGTCCCGCCGCTCGCACTCTGACAAGGGGGCCAAGCCGCCGATCATCGAGGCATCTATCCTGCGCCGATGACCGATGCCCTCGGGCGCGCGCGCCGGCTGCTGGCGGCCCATCCGCTGATCGACGGCCACAACGACCTGCCCTGGGTCATCCGCACCGCGCCCGACGCGGACGGCGACCTGGCGCGCTACGACCTCCGGGCCGCGCCGCCGCCGGGGCAGACCGACCTGCCCCGCCTGCGCGCCGGCGGTGTCGGCGGACAGTTCTGGAGCGTTTACGTCCCCGGGGAACCGGGGACCGGCATGACCCGCATGCAGCTGGAGCAGATCGACCTGGCCCGGCGGATCGTGGCGGCCAATCCCGACGACCTGGAGCTGTGCTGGTCGGCCGACCAGGTGGAATCCGCCTTCGCGAGCGGCGGCATCGGTTCGTTGCTGGGGATGGAGGGCGGCCACGCCCTGGAGGGCTCGCTGGGGGCGCTGCGCGCCTTCCACCTGCTGGGCGCCCGGTACATGACCCTGACCCACAACACCACCAATGAGCTGGCCGACTCGGCCACCGACGCGCCCCGGCATGACGGCCTCTCGTCACTCGGTCGCGAGGTCGTGGCCGAGATGAACCGGCTGGGCATGCTGGTCGACCTGTCGCACACCGCCCCCGCCACGATGAGCGACGCCCTGGACGTCGCCGATGCTCCGGTGATCTTCAGCCACTCGTCGGCCCGCGCCCTGTGCGACGTGCCGCGCAACGTGCCCGACGAGATCCTGCGCCGCGTCCCCGCCAACGGCGGCGTGGTGATGGTCACCTTCGTGGCCGGCTTCGTCAGCCCCGAGGCAGCGGCCGTGCTGGTACCGGCCATCGCCGAATTCAAACGGCGCTGCGTCGGCGTGACCGAGGTTGCCGAGCTGCGCAGCATCCGGCAGGAGATCGTCGACGGCCTGGACGTACCGCGCCCGCCAATCGGCATGGTGGCCGACCACGTGGAGCACGTGGCCGGCGTGGCCGGCCGAGCGCACGTGGGCATCGGCAGCGACTTCGATGGCAACCTCTTCTGGCCGGAGGGCCTGGACGACGTGTCCTGCTACCCGAACCTGTTCGCCGAGCTGGTGCGGCGGGGCTGGAACGACGAGGACCTCGCCGCGCTGGCCGGGGGCAACGTCCTGCGCGCCATGCGGCAGGCCGAGGACGTGGCGACGGCGCCGCCACCGACGCTTCCACGCGTCTGAGAAGCGTACGGGAGGACCGGCCCGCGCAGCGGGGGACGCACGGCCCTGTTCAGCGCCGCGACCTCGGTCCAGCCTTGCCCCCACAGGGGCGTCAAGGCGACCAAGGAGACAGACCGATGACCAGCAGCGTGCGCGTCACACCACCGCTCCCCGCACTCCTGGACTGGGTGCGCGAGCACGACATCGAGTTCCACGTCCACGAGCACACACCCACCTTCACGGCCCGGGCCACGGCCCTGGCGGAGGGGGTTGATCCGAAGACGTTCGCCAAGGCGATCGCGGTCAAGGCCGATGACGGGCGCCGCGCGATCCTGGTGCTGGACGCCACCGATCAGCTCGACCTGCACGCCGCCGAGCGGCTGCTCAACGCGGAGCACCTGCAGCTGCTGACTGAGGAGGAGCTGGAGCAGCTGGCGCCGGAGTGCGACGTCGGGACCATGCCGCCGATCGGCGTCTGGCATCTGCCGATCTATGCCGACTACGGGGTCAACGCCGACGAGCAGATCAGCTTCCACGCCGGCAGCCACGCCTACGCCATCCGCGTGGACCGCGAGGCGTGGGAGCGAGCAACCGGGGTCGTCTACGGGGAGATCGCCCTGCGCGACCCGGAGCGCATCTACCGCTCCGGAGTGAGTACCTGACGCTCAGGCGGTCTCCATCACCGCCCGCTCAGCCAGGGCGATCGGCAGCGTGCCGGCGCTGGTGATGGCGTCGTGGAAGTCGCGCAGGGCCGAGGTGTCGGAGGCATCGGTCCCGCGCGCGGACAGGAATCGGTCCCGGATGCGCAGGATCTCCAGGCACCCGGTCAGGTACGAGGAGGCCTGGGTCGGCCAGCTGCAGTAGCGGGTCACCTCGGCGATGGCGGTGGGCTCGGTCATCGAGGTGTTGGCCATGATGAAGGCCACCCCCTCCTCGTGGCTCATCTCGCCCAGGTGCAGGCTGGTGTCGGTCACGATCCGTGCCGCGCGGAAGAGGGTTGCCTCGTACTGGAACATGACGTGGCGCAGGTCGTCGTAGAAGCCGGCCTCGCGCATCATTCGCTCGGCGTACAGCGCCCATCCCTCGGCGAAGTAGCTGGTGCCGAACCACTGGCGCAGATGCGAGGGGTTGCCCTTGGCCATGACCAGGTGCCAGTGGTGCCCCGGGTACGCCTCGTGGACGGCGGTGGTGGGGATCCCCGGGTAGCAGTTCGACTCCAGCCGCTTGGCGATCTCCTCGTCGCTGGCGCCGTCCGGCGGGTACGGCACGAAGAAATGGCCGCGCATCGTCTCGGCAAAGCTCGGCGGCGCCACGTATGAGGCCACCGCCAGGACGGGGCGCTGGAACGGGGCCGACGGCTCGACGCTGCACTCCTCCCCGGCTGGGAAGCTGACCAGGCCGCGCTCGCGGAGGAAGGCGCGCGCGCGTTCGGTCCACTCCTCGTAGCCGCGGCGCATGTCCTCCGGGGTGAGCGGCCGGTCCCTGTTCAGCTCCAGCAGCACGGCGTGCCAGTCCTCGTGGCCCCGCAGCTCGTGCGCGCCGGCGCGCAGCAGCGCGGTGAGCTCTTCGATCTGCTGCCGGCCCTTCTCGCGCAGCTCGCGCGTCCCGAAACCGAGGAGCTCGGCCTCGCGCAGGACCCGGTCGTAGCGCTCCTCGCCGAAAGCCCAGTCGCCGGTGGCCGATGGGCGCATCTCCTCCAGGAAGTCGGCGAAGTCCTCGAAGGCCTCGCCGGCGGCCGCTCCGGCCTCGACCATGGTGGCGCGGTGCGCCTCGCTGACCTGGGCGGGCAGGAGGTTCCGCACGTAGTTGGCGCCGGCGCGGGCCTGGTTGATGGCGCGGTTCAGCAGGATCTCGGGCACCAGCTCAGGCCGCAGGTTGGCGCGACCGGCGGCCAGGTTGTCCGGGACCTGGCGCAGCCGGGCGGCGGCTGAGGCCACCAGCTCCGCCTCGGGACGCAGCCGGTGCAGGAAGAGCGTGAACACCCCGCGCATGCCGGGGTTGAGGTAGTGATCGGGCTGGCGCCGCCACACCTCCCACTCGTCGTAGATGCCCTGCTCGACCAGGCCGGCCACGACCAGGTCGCGATCGATCTCCTCGTCGAAGGTCAGGTCGGCGGCATCGAGCGCGCGGAAGCGCTCGAGCCAGGATCGGGCCGAGTCGGCTCGACGCTGGTAGGCATCGGCACTGAGGTCGTCGAGCGCGTCATCGAACTCGGTGAGGCCCTGGCCGCTGGCACGGACCGGGTGCTCTCGGTACTGCTCGGCGAGGAAGTCGCCGGCCAGCGCAGCGAAGGTGGAGGGCACGGAGCTTGTGGTTACCTCGTGTGGGCAGTCGGAGGCACTGCCAAGTCTAGACCGGTGGCCAGTCTGCCATCTGCCCGATGCCGCCGAACCCCACCCGGATGGGCTACCGACAATGGGTCGCGCGGCATGGTGCCGGGCCGCACCGTCAGCGCGAAGACGGGACCAGCCGGCCGAACCGGTCGGGGTTCGCGCGGGCGGCGACCTGCAGCGCGTTCAGCGCGGCGCCCTTGCGCAGGTTGTCCGACGAGAGGAACAGGGCGAGGCCGCGCGGGCGGCCGGGGATGGTGCGCAGCCGGCCGACCAGCACCGGGTCGCGGCCCGCCACGTCGAGCGGCATGGGATGGCGATCTGAGCCGGACGCGTCCCGGTACTCGACGCCCGGCGCCTCCGCCAGGGACTCCGCCACCTCTCCCATTGTCACCTCTCGCCGCGTCCGCACGTGCAGCGCCACCGAGTGGCCGGTGTGCACCGGGACGCG
>DASUSP010000153.1:0-4149 GCA_036375035.1 Candidatus Limnocylindria bacterium | reverse complement strand
GGGTCCGGCTGGGTCACGGCCGAGTACAGCATGCTGCCGCGGGCCGGCACCGAGCGGTCGCAGCGCGAGGCGAGCACCGGGCGCGTCGGCGGCCGAACGCACGAGATCCAGCGGCTCATCGGCCGGGCACTGCGCGGCGTGGTGGACCTGTCGCGGCTAGGGGAGCGGACGATCACCGTGGACTGCGATGTCATCCAGGCCGATGGGGGAACCCGCACGGCCAGCATCACCGGCGCCTACGTCGCGCTGGCCAGGGCCATGAACCGCTTCGGGATGGGCCAGCTGCTCACCGGCCAGGTGGCGGCCGTCAGCGTGGGCACGGCCGACGGCGCCATCCTGCTGGACCTGAACTACGCCGAGGACTCGACCGCGGACGTCGACTTCAACGTGGTGATGACCGATGACGACCGCTTCGTGGAGGTGCAGGGCACCGCGGAGCATCGGTCCTTCGATCGGGCGCAGATGAACCAGATGATCGACCTGGCCGCAGCCGGCATCCGTCAGCTGTTCGAGCTCCAGCGGCAGGCCATCGAGGCGCCCGCCGCCGAGTGAGCGACCTGCTCCTGGCCTCCACCAACCGGGGCAAGCAGCGCGAGTTCGCGCGGCTGATCGACGGTATCCCGGGGCGCCTCGTTTTCCCGCAGGACCTGGGCCTGCACGAGCAGGTGCCGGAGCCGCACCACACCTACGCCGAGAACGCGGCCGAGAAGGCGGTGGCGTTCTGCCGGCAGAGCGGCGCGCTCACCCTCGCCGACGACTCCGGCCTGGAGGTGCGGGCGCTCGACTGGGGGCCTGGCGTGCGGACCGGTCGCTTCGGCGGCGAAAACGTGGCGGATCCGGTGGGGCTGCTGCTGGAGCGCCTCGAGGGGGTCACCGACCGCGCTGCGCGCATGGTCTGCTGGCTGGCGCTGGCCGTGCCGCAGGCCGATGGCGAGCCACGGGTCGAGCTGTTCAGCGGGGTGATGGAGGGCAGCGTGGCCACCGAACGTCGGGGGAGCGGCGGCTTCGGCTACGACCCGGTCTTCCTGCTGCCGGGCGGGCTGACCACCGCCGAGCTGCCGGAGGGGGAGAAGGACCGCGTCTCTCACCGTGGCCGCGCCGTGGCCGCCGCCATGCCGCGCATCCGCGAGCTGCTGGCATCCCGGTCATGAGTCCGTCGTGGCCGGCGTTACGCTGCCGCGTGGCTAGAATGGACGCTCCCAAGGAGCATCCGTGAACGAACGACCTGCCCGCATCCATCCCACCGCGGAGGTCGCACCCTCGGCGCAGATCGGGCCGGGCACAGGCATCTGGAACCAGGCCCAGGTGCGAGAGGACGCCCGCATCGGCGCCGACTGCGTGGTGGGCAAGAACGTCTACGTGGACGTCGGCGTGGTGGTGGGGAACAACGTCAAGATCCAGAACAACGTGAGCCTGTATCACGGCGTGACGGTGGAGGACGGTGTCTTCATCGGTCCGCACGCCTGCTTCACCAACGACAAGGTGCCCCGCGCGGTCAACGTCGACGGCTCCCCGAAGACCGATGAGGACTGGGAGGTCGGCCCGATCCTGGTGCGCCACGGCGCCGCGATCGGCGCGAACGCCACGATCCTGCCCGGGGTGACCATCGGTCGCTGGGCCATGGTCGGCTCGGGAGCGGTGGTGACGCGTGACGTGGCCGACAACGAGCTGGTGGTCGGCAACCCGGCCCGCCGCATCGGCAGCGCCTGCCCCTGCGGGCAGCCGCTGCGCGACGACGACGATGGCGACCCCTATGTCGGCGACTGCCCGCGCTGCGGACGGCCGTTCCCGCCGCCTGAGGCCGACGGGGCGTGAAGGTCGTGACCGTGGTCGGGGCGCGACCGCAGTTCGTCAAGGCGGGACCGGTGAGCCGGGTCATGCGCGCTCGCCACACCGAGGTGCTGGTCCACACCGGACAGCACTACGACGACGCCATGAGCGCCGCATTCTTCCGCGACCTTCATATCCCCGAGCCGGATGTGAACCTGGAAGTGGGGAGCGGCACCCACGGGGTGCAGACCGGCGAGATGCTGCGACGCCTTGAGCCGGTCCTGGTCGATCACGAGCCGGATGGCGTCCTGGTCTACGGCGACACCAACTCCACGCTGGCCGCGGCGGTCGTGACCAGCAAGCTGTCGTTCTCCGGCCGCAGACCGTGGCTGGCGCACGTGGAGGCCGGCCTGCGCTCGTTCAACCCGGCCATGCCGGAGGAGCGGAACCGGATCGTGGCCGATCACCTGTCCGACCTGCTGCTGGCGCCGACGACCGCGGCCATGGGGCACCTGTCGCGCGAGGGTCTGGCCAGTCGGGCCGAACTGGTCGGCGACGTGATGGTGGACGCGTTCCGCTGGGCCGAGCTCCGCGCCGGCGAGCATCTGCCGCCGTCCGCGCGAGAGCATCCCGGCTACGTGCTGCTGACCATGCACCGCGCCGAGAACGTGGACGATCCGGAGCGGCTCCGGGGCCTGTTGGCCGCGCTGGAGGTGGACCGCCCGGTTCTCTTCCCGGTGCATCCACGCACGGCCGGAACGTTGCGCGCCACCGGACTGCGGCCGCCGGCCAATGTTGTTCCCATCGAGCCGCTCGGCTACCTGCAGATGGTGGCCGCCGAACTCGCAGCCGCGGCGATCGCCACCGACTCCGGGGGCCTGCAGAAGGAGGCCTACCTGGCCGGCGTCCCGTGCATCACGCTCCGTACCGAGACGGAGTGGACCGAGACGGTCGAGGCAGGGTGGAACCGGCTGGTGGGCGGCGATCCGGTCGGCCTGCGCGACGCCCTCGCCGACGAGCGCTTCATGGATCGGTCCCGCCCGCGGCCGGAGCTGTTCGGCGACGGAAATGCCGCGGAGCGGATCGTGCAGTCCCTGGAGCGGCTCGACTCGACGAGGAGCCCCGTAGCCCGAGAGGTGACGACGGCATGATCCCCATCGCGCGCCCGCAGATGGGCGAGGAGGAGAAGCGAAGCGTGCTGGCCGCGCTGGAGTCCGGCGCGCTGGCGCAGGGCGGACGCGTCCGCGAGCTCGAGGAGGAGTTCGCGGCGTTCGTGGGCGTGCCGCACGCGGTCGCCACCAGCTCCGGCACCACGGCCCTGCACCTGGCCCTGCTGGCCGCCGGCGTCGGCGAGGGCGACGAGGTCGTCACCGTGCCCTTCACCTTCATCGCCAGCGCCAGCACGATCCTGCACACGGGCGCGCGCCCGGTCTTCGTGGACGTCCGCCCGGACGACTTCTGCATCGATCCCGCGCGGGTCGAGGCGGCCGTCACGCCCCGCACCAGGGCG
Organism: Candidatus Limnocylindria bacterium; assembly: GCA_036375035.1. Lineage (GTDB taxonomy): Bacteria > Chloroflexota > Limnocylindria > QHBO01 > QHBO01 > JAPSGM01. Next base: position 869 of record DASUSP010000153.1, on the reverse strand, counting down.
ATCGTCCCGGTCAGCCTGTACGGGCAGCCGGCCGACATGCCGGCGCTGGCGGAGATCGCCGAGCGCCGCGGATTGGCGCTGGTGGAGGACGCGGCCCAGGCCCACGGCGCGGCCGTCGGCGACCGGCGCTCGGGTAGCTGGGGCACCGGCTGCTTCAGCTTCTATCCGACCAAGAACATGACCACCGGCGAGGGCGGGATGCTGACCACCGCCGACGGAGAGCTTGCCGAGCGGGCCAGGCTGCTCCGCGAGCATGGCATGAAGGTTCGCTACCACCACGAGGTGCTCGGCTACAACTTCCGCATGACCGATGTCCATGCCGCCATCGGGCTGGCGCAGCTTCCAAAGCTGCCGGCCTACAACCAGCGACGGCAGCAGATCGCGGCCCGCTACGACGCGGAGCTGCGGGGCGTGATCACGCCCGTCGTGCGACCGGGCGTGACCCACGTCTACCACCAGTACACGATCCGCGTGGCGAGTCGCGACGAGTTCGCCGAGGCGCTCCGCGAGCGCGGGGTGGGGAGCGGGATCTACTACCCGATCCCGGTGCACCGCCAGAAGCCGTTCCTTGCCCTCGGCTACGGCGACCAGCGCTTCCCGATCACGGAGCGTCTGGCGGAGCAGGTCCTCTCCATCCCGGTCCACCCCTCGCTCAGCGACCAGGAGGTGGCGACGGTGATCGCCGCGGTCAACACGGTGGCCGCCGAGCTGGGTCCCATCTCCGATGGGGCGTCGGCATGAGCGAGGCGCCGCCGCGCGCGCTGCGCGCCGCCGTGGTGGGCCTGGGGATGATGGGGCGCAACCACGTGCGGGTCTGGGACGAGGCGGTCGAGGGCGTGGAGCTGGTGGCGGTGGCCGACCCCGATCCG
>DASUSP010000152.1:0-2005 GCA_036375035.1 Candidatus Limnocylindria bacterium | reverse complement strand
GTGGCGGTCAGCGCGCCGGAACAGCGGGCCGCCATGCGGCGAACCCTCGGCCGCTTCGCCGCGGCCAGGCTGGTGGCCTGGAACGCCGGCGTGCTGGTGGCATGGGTTGGGCTGGGGGCGGGAGTCCTCCCCGTGGCCCTGGCCGGCGTGGCGGCCCTCTCGCTGGCCGCGCTGGTGTCGGTTGGGCTGGTGGCCCGCGCCCTCCTGGCACGCGGCAAGTCCTGACCGATGGCACCCGCAACCGCGGACGACCGGCCCTAGGACCGGTTCGCCCCCGACCGGAGACTCAGCTCATCGGCACCCATGGAGGTGAGGCTGGTGAAGAGCCTGGTGGTCTACGTTTCGCACAAGGGAAATACGCAGCGCGTCGCCGAGGCGATCGGGGACGTGCTGGCCGCCCACGGCACCGTTGACGTGCTGCCGGTCGAGGAGGCTCCCCCGATCATGGAGGAGGACATCGATCTCCTCATGATCGGCGGTCCCACCGAGGGGCACGGCATGACCCCGGAGATGAGCGGCTTCCTGGATCGGCTCGACGTCGCGTCGGTACGCGGCCGGGCGGTCGCCGCCTTCGACACGCGCGTCAACTGGCCGCGGATCCTGTCAGGCTCGGCGGCGGATGGGATCGGCAAGCGCCTGGAGGCGGCCGGCGCGATGGTGTTCAAGCCGCAGGGCAGCTTCATCGTCAGCACCGAGCCGGTGCTGCTGCCCGGTGAGCTGGAGCGGGCCAGGGAGTGGGCCGAGTCGGTGGCCCGCAGCGTCGTCCCGGTCCCGGCCTGAGGCCGGGCGCACGTATAGCCGATGGAGGAGAGCCGTGACTGAAGGATCCGCCGGGGCGCCGGCACCACAGGACGCAGGCTGGAGCGGTGCGCCGGCCCAGCCCCGATCCACAGGGCCAGCCCCGGGACTCGCCTACGCCGGCTTCTGGATCCGGGTCGTGGCCTGGATCATCGACGCGATCGCGCTCGGCATCATCACGTCGGCACTGGGCCCCGCCTTCGGGACTGGAACCGTCGTCCCGCTGGAGGACGGCAGGTTTGCGATCAACTACGGCGCCGGCGGACTGAGCAGCCTGGTGGGGCTGGTGTATTTCGTCGGCCTGTGGGCCTGGCGGGGGCAGACCCTGGGGATGATGCCCTTCAACCTGAAGGTGCTCCGCGCCGACGACGGCGGTCCGGTGGACGTCGTGCGTGCGTTGCTGCGCTACGTGGGCTTGATCATCTCCTTCGTCGTGATCCTGCTGGGCGTCATCTGGGTTGCGTTCGACAGCCGCAAGCAGGGATGGCACGACAAGATGGCCAGCACCGTGGTGGTGCGTCCCGCCTGACCTCAGCGGGCCCGCTCCGCGCGGGCCCGCTCCACGTAGAAGCCGCTCCGCTTCTCGAAGGCCGTCAGGCATCGGTCGTTGCAGAAGTACCACGCCTCGCCCTGGTGGACTCGCATCGGGGCGGTTGCGCTGTCGACCGCGGCGCGGCACACCGGGCAGATCGCGTCGCCATCGTCGGCGTGGTGCTCCCCCGCGTGTCCGGGATGCTGATGCGTCGCCATCCCGGTCATGGCTGCGCTCCCGCGGCCGCTATCCGGATCAGCTCTGCCGCCGCCAGCAGCATGAGTGGCGCGACGCCGGCCAGCAGGATGACCCCTGCGACGAGGCCGGCATCGGATGGTGCCAACGTGGTTGGCGGGTCGTTGCGTGGCATCGATTGCTCCTCTGCCGTGATGGGATTCTGACCGGGCGAGTGTCGAGGCACCATCGGCCTGAAGGGAAACACCGACGTCGGATGAACCTACAATCGCCGCTTGTGGATAACCCCCCGCGCCGGCAGCCTCCCGAGCATCTCGAGCTCCGCGACCTCCGGTATTTCCTGGCCGTCGCCGAGGAGCTGAACTTCACCCGGCCGCGGAGCGCCTGCACCTGGCCCAGCAGGCCCTGAGCGCGGCGATCCGGAAGCTGGAGGCGGACCTTGGGGTGCAGCTCTTCTTGCGCAGCACCCGGCACGTGGCC
>DASUSP010000151.1:0-13054 GCA_036375035.1 Candidatus Limnocylindria bacterium | reverse complement strand
CGGCGTCCCCATCGACCATTACGTCCTCGTCGACATGGACGACTTCCGGCGCCTGGTGGACGCGGTGGGTGGCGTGACGGTGAGCGTCCCCTACGCCCTGAGCGACAAGCGCTGCACCATCGGGGCCGGAACGCAGACGCTTGGTGGCGACCTGGCCCTTTGCTTCGCCCGGCACCGCACCACGGACAGCGATTACGCCCGCGCCGGCCGGCACCAGCAGCTGCTGATCGCGCTGCGCGACCGGATCGTGAGCGGCGAGGTCGACCTGCGCGCCCTGGCGGCCGCCCTGCCCTCCCTGCGAACCGACATCCCGCTCGAGAGCATCCCGGCCTACGCCCCAATCCTGGCCGCCGCCGCCGACGCGCCGGTGGAGAGGCTCGTCCTGTCGCCGCCGAACTACACGACCTTCGTGGGCATGGCCGGAGCGCGCGGCTGGATCTCGGTCCCGAATGTGCCCGCCATCCAGGCAGCCGTCGACGCGCTGGTCAGCGACTGACCCATCGGCTCGCGCGCATACTGCGCGCATGGAGCGCGAACCCATCGAGGTCACGGTCGAGATCCCATCGGGCAGCCGCAACAAGTACGAGTTCGACCACGTGCGGCGCCGGTTCGTCCTGGACCGGGTCCTGTACTCCAGCGTCCACTACCCGTGCGACTACGGCTTCATCGAGGACAGCCTGGCCGATGACGGCGACCCGCTGGACGTGCTGATCATCATCGCCGAGCCCACCTTCCCCGGCTGCGTGGTGCGCGCCCGGCCCATCGGCGTGCTGGACATGAAGGACGACAAGGGCCACGACTACAAGATCCTTGCCGTGGCCCACGACGATCCGCGCTGGGACCGCGTGGCGGCGCTGGAGGACATCAGCCCGCATCGGCTGCGCGAGATCGAGAATTTCTTCCAGACCTACAAGGCGCTCGAAGGGCGGGAGACCGATGTCTCCGGATGGCTGGGCGTGGACGACGCGTGGCGGATCATCGAGGCCGCGCTGGCCGCCCACACCGACCTGGGCGTGGAGGCCGCGCCCGGCACCTGGCGCTAGTCGCCGGACGCGGCCGTCGAACGCCAGAGATCACGCAGGGCGCCCTGAAGCGGACGGGTGGGGCGCCACCCTGCCACCGAGGCGACTCGGCGCACGTCGGCACGCTGCCAATCGACCTCACTCGACCGATCGGGAGGCCTCGACGACTCCTCGATGGCCCCTCCGAATCCGGCGACCTCGGCCAGGCCTCGCACGGCAGCCCGCACCCGGGTGGCCTGCCCGCTGCCCACGTTCAGCAGCCGGGCAGTGATCCTCGCCGGGCGTGTCACTGCCAGCACCGCGTCGGCCACGTCCGCGACGTCGACGAAGTCACGGTAGGCACCCAGCGGCCCGAGCCGGATGCGATCCTCGTCGGCCGCGATGGCCCGGCGCATCTCGGCCGCTGCGCGGCCCAGGACGGCTGTCTCCGGCAAGCCGGCGCCGATGGGGTTGAAGACGCGCAGCACCACGCCGTCGAGGCCGCGCTCCGCGAGGGCCAGCACCGCGCCGGTCCCGGCCAGCTTCGTCTCGCCATATGGGCTGACGGGGCGCGGGGGCCAGTCCTCGGATGTCGCTACGCCACGCTCGCCGTGTCCGTACTCCGCGGCGGAGCCGAGGTGCACGAGGCGGGCATGAGGGCTGGCCGCCAGGACAGCGTGGCCAAGGCGCTCCGGCAATGCGGCGTTCAGGCGGCGCATGAGCTCGACAGGCCCGCCGATGGCCCCCACGGCGTTGACGATGGCGTCCGGCGCCGTCGTGCGCAGCAGTTCGGCCAGCTCGTCGTCGGTTGCGGCGTCCAGGTCCAGCAGCTCCCGGCCGTGGACCACCAGATCCACGCCGGGCGCGGACCTCGCCGCGGCGGCCACGTGGCGGCCGATGAAGCCGCCCGCGCCCAGCACGAGGAGCCGCACGCTCACCCGCCGGGCAGGAGGGTCGAGCGCAGGGCGACAAACTCGGCATTGGCGCGGTCGTAGTCGTCGGGCCGACCGATGTCCAGCCAGTAGCCGTCGAACAAGTAGCTTGCCGGGGGCCGGCCGGCCGCCAGCAAGTCGCGCATGAGGTGGTCGAAGCCGTACAGCTCGCCCATCGGCGCCTCCGCCAGGGCGGCGCGCGACAGCGCATAGACGCCCATCGAGACCGCGTATTCCAGCACCGGCTTCTCGCGGAACCCGACGATCGTGCCGTCCTCCAGCTCCAGCACCCCGAAGTCGACGTCGAGCTGCCGCCGGTAGGTGGCGACCGTCATCGGTGCCCCCGACCCGAGGTGAAATTCCAGCAGGTCGGCGTAGCTCAGATCGGTCAGGACGTCGCCGTTCATGACGATGAAGTCATTCGGAAGCCGGTCGAGCATCTTCACAACCGGGCCCATGGTGCCGAGCGGCTCGTCCTCCTGGGCGTAGTCCACTGCCAGGCCCCACTGGGAGCCGTCCCCGACGTAGGCCTGGATCAGCTGTCCCAGGTGACCGATGGCGACGGTTACCGAGCGGAATCCCTGCTGGGACAGCTGGCGCAGGATGACCTCGATGATGGCCATCTCACCGCCGAGCGGCACCAGCGGCTTGGGCAGGCTGGTGGTGAACGGTCGCAGGCGAGTGCCCCGGCCCCCGGCCAGCACTACCGCGTGGCGCTCTGCGTCGGTCACCGCCGGCTCATACGTTGTAGGCCCCGGTTCGATAACGCGCCAGGTTGGCAGGCTCGGACAGCCATGCCGCCGTCCTCCGAAGGCCCTCGGCGAGCTCGACCTGCGGGGCCCAGCCGGTGGCGTCTCGCAGTGCCGAGGCATTGCACACCAGGCGCATCACCTCGGAGCCCTCCGGTCGCAGGCGGTCGGGGTCGGTGACGATCTCGTACGAGCGCCCCATGACCCTCGCCACGGTGGCCACCAGATCGCCGATCGAGATCTCTATCCCCGTACCGGCGTTGAGCTCACGCCCGACGACCTGATCTGCCTTGGCGCTGCCGACCGCCACGAACGCGGCGGCGGTATCGGTCACGAAGGTGAAGTCACGCGTGGGCGCGACGGCCCCGATGTGTACCGTGCTCCCTCCGGACGCCAGCTGGCCGATGATGGTGGGGATCACCGCCCGCGCCGACTGGCGCGGCCCGAACGTGTTGAATGGGCGCAGGGTGACGACCGGCGTGCCGAAGCTGAGGTGGTAGCTCTGCGCCAGCTTGTCGGCTGCGATCTTGGTGGCCGAATAGGGCGACTGCCCCTGGAGCGGGTGGCCCTCGTCGATGGGCACCTGCCGAGCGGTGCCGTAGACCTCGCTGGTCGAGGTATGCACGACCCGCGGGGTGCCGAAACGGCGTGCCGCCTCGAGCACGTTGAGCGTGCCGCCCGCATTGGTGGCGAGGTAGCTGGCCGGTGCTCGGTAGGAATACGGGATCCCGATCAGTGCGGCCAGGTGATAGACGCAGGCGGCGCCATCCATCAGCTCGTCGACGGATGCCGGGTCGCGCACGTCGCCCAGCCGCACGTCCACCTGCTCCAGCACCTCGGCAGGCAGCGTGTCCAGCCAGCCCCAGGCGCCGAAGGCGTTGTACAGCACCATGGCCCGGACCCGGTGCCCGCGCGCCACGAGCGCCTCCACCAGGTGCGATCCGATGAATCCCTCGGCGCCGGTGACGGCCACCAGGTCGGCCAGCTCTCAGCCCTCCTTCACACCTCGGCCGGAAGTATAGGGCGGGCGGCGCGCGGGACTCCGAGGAGCATCGGTCGTGAGCAGGAAGACCAGCGAGATGCCGCATACTATCTGACCATGGCTGGCGCGTCTGGGGAGCACATCGAGGTCACCGCCGAGATCTCGTCCGGGACCTGCAACGAGCACGACGGGCTGCGGGCCGAGGCCAGGCCAGGGTGCCGGCGCTAGCGCATGGCCGCCCATCCGCAGGAGGACGGGGCTGTACCGCGACGGCCGCGGCTGCTGTTCTACGCCATGTACGACGCCCGGCGAGCGAGCAACGCCCCGCGCGTTCGCATCCAGCTGCTGTCACAGGCCCTGACTCGCCACGCCGCGGTGCACATGGTGTCGGGCTCGCGCCTGCGACGCCTGACGGCGGCATCGCGGGCGGCACTGACCGGGAGCCTGTGGCGTGCGGACGCCGTCTACGTCGAGACGATCACGAGCTCGGCGATGCCGTGGGATCTGCTCTTCCTGGCCGCCGCTCGGGCGACCGGCAAGCCGGTCGGTATCTACTTCCGCGACGCGTACCAGCTTTTCCGCGACCTGTATCCGATCCCCGGTTGGCGGGCGCGGCTCTCCGACCTCGCTTGGCGCGCCTCGGTCTGGGCCCTGCGGCGGCTGGCCACGGTCTGCTTCGTGCCCTCCGCCGGACTGGCGTCCGCCCTCCACCTGCGGCGTGCCGTCCTCCTCCCTCCCGGGACCGATCCGGCCACACCTGATCTCGGAGCGGGCGACGAGCCGCTGGTCGCGTACGTGGGCGCCCTCACGGCGGCGGACGGCTTCGATCGCCTGCTCGAGGCCATGCACCTCGTGCGTGAGCAGGTGACCGATGCGCGCCTGCTTGCCATCGGGCCGGCGGTGCCAGGCGGCAAGACAACGCTGCCTGAATGGGTGGAGGTACGGCGCGCCTCGCGCGATGAGCTCGCGCCGCTGCTCGCGCCAGCGAGAGTCTGCGTCATACCGCGGCCAATCAATCCCTATACCGACCTGGCATGGCCGATCAAGCTGTCCGATTACCTGGCCTTTGGCAAGCCGGTCGTCGCCACCGCAACAGCGGAGACGGTTGCGGTGCTCGACGGCACGGGAGCGGGGCTGGTGGTGGGTGACAGCGTCCCCGAGCTGGCCAACGGCCTTGCACGCGTCCTGAGCGACTCCAGGCTGGCGGCCGCGCTGGCGACGCAAGGCCGTGCGCTGGCGCTGGATGAGGGCATGACCTGGGACCATCGCGCCAGGCACCTGCTTAATAGCCTCGGGCTGGGCGAGCGGAGGGCGGGGTGAAAGGGCTCACCGCACGCCACATCGTGGCGGCGGTCATGGCCGGGCTGGCCGCGACCGTGATCCTGATCGGATACTACCGGCCGGCGGAGCAATCGCCGGCACTCGGCCTGGCAGTGGCGATCGTCGCATCGGCGGTTGTGGCCGCCGTCTCCTACCTGGCGGTCATGCGCCCATGGTGGGGACTCGTCGCCTTCCTGGCGGCCACGCCCGCCATCAACATCGCCCGGGCACAGGTCTGGATCGGTCCGGTCCAGCTCATCTCGGCCACGGCGGTGGTGCTCGCGCTCATCATCGGCGTCGGGTGGGAGCTGCGCCGCCCGCGCGACCCCGCTGGGGCCATGGGTGGCGTGTCGGGCATCACCTGGGGGCTGCTCGGCGGCGCGGCGGTGCTGGCCATCGCCTCCACCGTGGTGGCGCCGCTCACCCCCGAGAGCCTCAACGTGACCCTGCACGGGGCTCTCGCACCGCTGGCGGTGCTCGGTTGCGTCTTGGTCCTGCGTCCGAACGCAGTCCGGGCCCTCCACGCCATGCTCGCCCTGGCCGGAGGCGTGGCCCTGGCGGGCCTCATCAACCTGGGCTGGATGACCTATGCCCTCTCCGACCTCTACTTCTATGAACGGCGCATCTTCTTCGCGCGTCTGACCTATTTCAACGTGGGGACCTTCGGCGAGATGCTGGTCATCGCCCTTCCGCTGTTGGCCATCCCGTTGCTCGTGCGGCGGCAGTTCGGCTGGCCGAAGTGGGTGCCCTGGGCGACGTGGGGCGCCATAGGCGTCATGATCCTGGCCCTGTTCTACACCTACACCAAGAGCGCCTGGATCACGGCCACGCTCGGCAGTACGCTGGTCATCATCCTGTTGGTCGAGGGTTGGGGCAGGAAGGCGCTGCTGCTGGTCGGCACCTACCTGCTGCTGGCGGTGGTGGTGCCGTACCCCTACCCGGTCCTGCAGCGGGTCTCGCCCGACCTGGCCGAGGACTATCGGTCCCTGGTGGTGGCCATGCAGAGCGAGCGGCGGGTGGAGTCCTGGGACCCCGAGAGCGAGGAGGGCGCTGGATCGGTGGGGATCCGATGGATCGCCATCTGGGCATCGGTCGAGCTCGTGAGCGAACATCCCGTGCTCGGCGTGGGGCCGACCCGCTATGGGCCCGAGTTCGCCAGGATCCGGCCGGACGCCAGCGTGCCGAACCTGTCTTCCGCGCACAACTTCCTCGCCAACCTCGCCGCGGAGTACGGCCTGCCGCTCGCGGTGCTCGTCACCTTCGGCCTCGCGGTGGCCATGCTGCCCGGGCTGCCGGCACTGGTTGACCCCGATCCGCTGCGACGAGTCGCGGCAGTGATGGTGGCCATCGCGCTGACGTGCTTCATGCTGGTCGCCACGCTGTTCGGCATTGACCTGTACCGGACCTTCCGCACCATGAACTCGGACGTGATCGCGGTTGCGGTGCTGGTGGGTCTGGGGGTTTCGCTGCTCACCTACCCGCGCGAGATCGTGATCCCGCCGCTTCGCCGCTAGCGCCCAGCCCGCGCGGCACCCGCACGGACCCCGCGTGCGAGGTCTCGGAGGCGCCCCACCAGGAGCCCAGCCTCGGCTCGTCCGGGCAGCAGGAAGGCCCCCATGGAGGTGTGCGCCAGGCGGCTGGCGACGGCCGACATCATCAGCGCGTGGGCGCCGTACGAGATGAGCGACGCCAGCGCCGCGCCGGTGATACCGAGCGGGGGAATGAGCACCAGGTTGAGCACGATATTGGCGACCAGGGCCACGATGGCGATGATGCCGACCGGCAGGGGCCGCCCCAGGCCGGACACGTAGCCCGAGACGACCTTTGAGACGCTGAGGGCGATCGTGCCGGGCACCAGCACCAGGAACGGGTCGATGCTGCCGGCGAAATCGGGCAGGATGACCAGCACGGCCACGATGGCGGTCGGGATCAGTGCCGCCGCAGCCAGGATGGTGACCAGCAGGGAGAATCGGCTGATGGACGGCGCGATGCGATCCGCCTCCTCGCGCTGCGCCCCGGCCACGCGCGGGTACAGGATGGTGGCGATGGCATCCGGCACGTGGAAGACGATCTCCGCCAGGCTGACCGCAAGGGTGTAGAGACCGATTGCACCGGCATCGCCCAGCAGCAGCCCTAGCAGGAACAGGTCGGAGCGGTAGCTCAGGAAGGTCGTGAGGCTGGCCGGGTAGAGCCGCAGGCCGTAGCCCAGCAGCTCGCGCGGCCTGGCGGGCGGCCGCTGGACGGGCTCCGCCTCCTCGGCAAGCCCGGAGCGCCGTACGGTGAGGATCACCGCCGCCGCGGAGGCGCCGGTCACCAGCAGGTAGCCCAGCAGGGCACCGAAGACGCCGAGCCCGGCCATGCCGACCAGCACGATCACCATCACCAGCGAGCCGATGGACTGCGCGGCCAGGATCAGGGTGTAGCGTCGCACCAGCTGCCGGCCCCACAGGATTGAGCCGAAGAGCGATGCCCCGAGCTGGATCGGGAGTGCCAACAGGGCGAGGCGCAGCAGGTCGGCCGGGGCCGCCTGGAAGACGCCTTCTTCCAGGGCGGGCAGCACTGCAAGGGCGACCGGCACCAGCAGCGCGGTGAGCGCCACGGTGCTGGCCACCGCGATCACGACCAGCGACCGCATCGAGCGGCCGCTGCCCGCGAAGTAAGTCACCGCCGACGGCAGGCCGAGCTGCGCCAGGGCGAAGAGCGTGGACGGCAGCAGGAGCACGAGCGAGTAGGCCCCTCGCCCCTCCGGACCAAGCAGGCGCGCCAGCAGGAAGGCGACCGCGATCGTCGACGCGAACTGCAGCAGGCGCGTGACGAAGACGCCGGCCACCCTCCTCGCGAAGGGAGTCGCGGCCGGTGTCACGAGCGCCCGCCGTCCGCCGCCAATTCCCGATACCACCCTTCGACGACCCCCATGTTCGTCTCCTCGGAGGCGCGCTCCTCGATCCGCGAGCGCAGCCGGCGGGCGATCGCTTCGCGTTCGACGGAGCCGGCGGAGAGGACGGTCTCCAGCGCCCGTCGGGCGGAGGCCGCGTCGCCCACCGGGACCAGCAGCTCGGGGGTCAGGTCGCCCAGCCAGTCGCGCACGCCGGGCAGGTCGCTGGCCACGACCGGGCGGCCGGTCGCCATCGCCTCCAGCATGCTGGCCGGGACGCCGTCGCTCTCGGGCACGGAGATGACCACGTCGGCGGCGCGGAAGACGAGGGGCAACTCCTCGTCGCTGACAGGCGGCAGGATGCGCAGACGGTCAGCAAGGCCCAGCTCGCGCGCCATCGCCTCGATCCGGGCTCGATAGGCCGTGTCGGCGTTCGTCGACATGGCCAGCAGGGTGGTATCCGCCGGCAGGCCGGCAACCGCCTCCAGCACGGTGTCGTGCCGGTACAGCGGCGCCAGGGCGCGGGGTGACAAGACGACGGGTCCGGGTCCCAACCCCAGGCCCTGGCGCACAGCCTCGTCCGCCTGCTCGGTCGTCCGAAACCGGCGCAGGTCGACGCCGAACTGCACGCGCCGCACCCTCTCGGGGCGGGCGCCCAGACGGACAGCCGCATCCGCCAGCGCCTCCGAGGCGGCGGTCACCAGCGCCGCCTGACGCAGGGCCAGACGCGTCGCCAGGCGCCCCGTCCTGGTCATGCGGCGGGTGACCAGCACGTCCGATCCCCAGACCGTCAGCAGGTAGGGTCGCGCCCCGGACAGCCAGGCGTGCCACGCCGGGTGGCGGGCGTAGTGAGCATGGATCACCTGCGCTCCGATCGCTCGCACCAGGCGACGCAGATCTCGACGACTGCTCCACACGCCGGCTGGAGTCAGCTGGGCGGGAAGAGCGGTGAAGGGGGTCAGCTCGATGGCCGGATGCAGGCCGGGCCGGACCTGCAGGCCTCGGGGCACGAGGAGGTGAACTCGATGGCCTCGCTCCGCGAAGAACCCAGCCCAGCGCCGGAGATGGACGCTGTTCGGATCGCCGAGGTACGCGAGGCGCAGCCGATCGGAGGGTGGGCTCATCCGCGCAGCTCCGTGATGACCTTGGCGTAGATGGCGTACATGTCGCGGGCGATCGCGGCGGTGCCATGGTGCTGGGCCACCCAGCTGCGGGCGGCGAGGCTCAGCTCTCGACGCGCGGCCTCGTCGTCGAGCATGGCAGCCAGCCGCGCCGCGGTCCGGTTCGGTGTGTCCGCCTCGATGAGCGGCGGCGGGGCATCGTAGGCTTCGGGATAGCGGAAGGACGCCGCGGTCGGCAGGCCGGCGGCCATCGCCTCCAGCTCGTAGTTGCCGAGCGCTCCGACCGCCATCTGTCCCATCGCCATCCGATGGCGGGCGAAGATGCCCGGCATGCTGCCGTGTGGCGCGAAGTCCATGGTCGTCATGGTCGTCGCCCGTCGGCTGATGGCGCGGATCGCCCTCTCGCGCTCGATCCCCTGGTCGACCAAGGTCAGGCTGGTGTGGGGCCGAAGCTGGAGCAGCCGGTCGATCGTCTCGACCACCTGCCCGGATCCCTTGACCGGATCGAAGCGAACGCCGACGAACAGGTCAACCATCGGTCCATCCGGGGGCAGCTGTGGATGGATCACGATCGGGTTCGGAATGAAGAGGCCATCCGGACGAAAGGCGCGCACCCAGGTGGCAAGGTCCGGCGTGGCGAACAGGACCCGCCGCGCCCCAGCCATCCACGGCGCGATGGCCCGGCCCCAGGCGGAGGTTGGCGCCACGCCGCGCACGTCGGTCCCGTGGCAGTGGATCAGGTACGGCCGGCCGGCCACGGCCGCCATCCAGCCCTGCCGCGCGTAGTGGACGTGGACGAGGTCCGGCCGCAGCCGCCGGGCGGCGACCGCGGCGGCTACGAGCGCGCGGACGCGGAGCGGGAGGGCCACCAGCTTGCCGGGGTAGCGCAGGTTCCGGCCGTGGCGCTCCGGATCGATCAGCGTCGCCTCCACGCCCGCCTCCCGCAGGGCACCTACAAGGACGGTGCCGGTGTTGGCAAGGTCGTTCAGGTGCACGACGCGCAGCGCTCGGCTCACGGGCTGCAGTATGGCCGAGCCAGGAGCCCACGGGGCGGCCGCCGTGGGGGCCGGGTATCATCCGCGCCGTGCCAGACCCGACCGAACGGCCGCCGGATTCCCTGCGCATCGTGCTCCTTACCAACGGCTCATCTCACGGCTGGGCGATCGCCAGGGCACTTCACTCACGGCGGATCCCCATCGCCGCGATCGTCCTCGAGCGGCCCGATGCGGCGGCCCTTGGCTCGCGTGCGCTGGCGAGGCTGCGCCGTTACGGGCCGCGAGCCCTGGCGGGCGCGATCGCGCGACGGGTAACGGGGCGCATCAGGCGGGGCAGCCGTCGCCGGACAGCAGACTGGTCGGCGCTGGGGGCCGAGGTTCATAGCGTGCCGACCCTGGATGGCGCGAGTTCGCTGGCCATTGTCCGGCGGCTGGCCCCTGACATCGTGATCCTGGGCGGCGCTCCGCTTCTGCGCGGCGAGATCCTGGCCATCCCGCGCCTGGGAACACTGAACGCGCATCCCGGTCTTCTGCCGCGGTACCGCGGCATCGACGTGGTCGCCTGGGCGATCCTCAACGGCGATCCGGTGGGGGTCAGCGTCCATCTCGTGGACGCGGGCATCGATACCGGCGCCATCTGTCGCACCCGGCACCTGGCACTCCGCGCCGGCGAGACGTTGGAGGAGATCCAGTCTCGCGCCGAGCAGGAAGGCGCGCAGCTCATGGCCGAGGTGGTCGCTGACGCCATCACTTGGGGGCGCATCGAGGCGTCGGCGCCGAGCGAACGGCATCCGCTCCGGCGGCGCATGGACGAGGGACGGATGCGCCAGGTCCGCGAGCGGCTGGCCCGGTGAGATCGCCGCCCACCGTCCAGGTCGTCCTCGGCCAGCCTTCGGCCCGCCACGAAGAAGCGATCAAGTGGCTGATCGGCGCGGTGGGCGCGCGCACGGCATTCGTCGGGCCTTCGGCGGCACCGAGCGACGGGCCGTGCCTGCACTATGGGATAGAACCCACCGGCGAGCACGACCGATGCATCGGTGTCGTGGCCGCGCCGAGCCACCGGCTGTGGACCGACCTGCTCGATCACCGGCTCCCGCCGGGCGCGGCCCACCGGCGCATTGACTTCGACATCGTGGCCGCCACCAGCGCGCTGCTCGACGACAGCGAGGCGGCGTCGGTCGACCCCCGGCTCCTCGACCGCCATGGGCGGCTGAGGGCGGCCGACAGCTACCACGGCCGAGCCGGCCACGCCGGCACGGCCATCGTCAACCGCTACGTCGAGGTGCTGGCCGACGCCCTGCTGGCGGCCGGCCTGCGGGATCCGCTGCCGCGCTGGCCGAGCGGCCGTCGGGCGGCCATCGGCCTGTCGCACGACGTCGACCGACCGGACAAGTACGCAGTGCTGGGCGCCGTGGCTCGGGGCGGTCCCCGGACCTGGGCTCGCCACCCCGACCTGGTCCTGCGCGCGGGACGCGATATCGTACGCTGGGCCAGGGACTCCGATCGCGACGACTTCTGGGTTTTCGAGCCTCTGATCGCCAGCGAGCAACGGCTGGCGCTGCGATCCACGTTTCTGTTCGCCTCGATGCCGAGCCACGGAGGGTACGGCTCACGGCACGACGTCCACTACGACATTGGCTGGCCACGCTTCGGGCCACTGTTCGCCTCCATGCGGGAGGCGCACGTGGAGATCGGCCTTCACGCCAGCTACGAGGCGTACCGCTGGCCGGATCGCTTCGCAGCCGAGCGCCGGCGGCTGGAGGATGTGGCGGGGGTGACGGTGCGCGGCCTGCGCCACCATTACTGGCACCTCGGTCCCGATGTCGACAGGACCCTGCGCGCCCACGAGGAGGCCGGCTTCACCTACGACTCGTCGATCGCCTTCAACGACGCGCCCGGCCTGCGGCGCGGAGTGGCGCTTCCCTACCGGCCATGGGACCCTGCGCTGGCACGACCGCTGCGCGTCCTGCAGCTGCCGGTGCTGGCCATGGACAGCGCGCTGTTCGCAAGCGCGGCCAGCGGCGAGCGGGCCGCGGAGCGACTGTGGCCCTTCATCGAGGAGGTCCTGCGCACCGGCGGGCTCGGCGTCCTCGACTGGCACGTCCGGGCGTCATATCCCCATAACCGCGAATACCGATCCTGGGCGGAGTGCTACCAGCTCACGCTGGAGCGCCTGGCGACCATTCCGGAGCTGTGGGTGACGGACCTCGGCAGCCTTGAGCGATGGTGGACCGAGCGCGAGGAGCTGTTGAGCGGCTAGTACGCCCCTCGTCCCGTGAGGACCGCGCCCACCGTGCGGGCGATGATGGACAGGTCGAGTACAAAGCCGCGACGCTTCACGTACTCGACGTCAAACGCGACGCGCTCCTCGAAGGTCCGATCCGAGCGCCCATTGACCTGCCACAGGCCGGTGATGCCGGGGCGCACGCGCAGGATGGTGTCGGCCTCGGGCCGACCCTCGAGCTCGCCTGGAAAGTACGGCCGCGGCCCGATGAGGCTCATCTCACCGGCCAGCACGTTGACCAGCTGGGGCAGCTCGTCGAGCGAGAGGCGGCGCAGCACGGCGCCGACGCGAGTTCGGCGGGGGTCGTCGCGCAGCTTGCGCCGAGCCCCGTACTCCAGGCGCTTCTCCTCGTCGACGCTCAGCAGCTCCTCGAGGTGGTGGTGGCTGCCGTCGAGCATCGTCCGGAACTTGAGGACGACGATCGGGCGTCCAAATCGGCCCATGCGCTGGCACTTGTAGATGATCGGAAGGCCGGAATCGACCCACGTGGCGAAGGCTATCGCCACCAGGATAGGGGTGAGGATCAGCAGCAGGACGGCTGACCCGAAGATGTCGAACAGGCGCTTGGTGAACCAGTAGAGGAGCTGTCGAAGCGATACCTGCCGCGGCGTTGCGGCGCGCTGCTGCGAGATCTGCTCCAAGTCGGTCTCCCTTCCCCCATGCCCGGCCGAGGGCGACCGCGCGGTGCCCTCGCGAACCGTCGGCAGTATAGCCTCCGGTGAACGTCCCGTTAAGGGCAGATGGTCCTGCCGAGCGTGTGGGACCTGTTCGCCGGTAACCAATGGCGCCGGCCGG
>DASUSP010000150.1:0-12370 GCA_036375035.1 Candidatus Limnocylindria bacterium | reverse complement strand
AGCCGCCACCGCGACATCCGCCACGTCGGCGTGGCCGCGGCCCTGGTGGTCGGCTTCAGCCAGGCGCTGGCCCTGCTGCCGGGGATCAGCCGCTCCGGTGCCACCATCACCGCCGGGCTGGCCATGGGCCTGACCCGCGAGGCGGCCGCGCGCTTCAGCTTCCTGCTGGCGACGCCGATCACCTTCGGCGCCGGCCTGTACGGCTCGCGCGACCTGCTGAGCGAGACGCACACCGCCACCGAGTGGGTGGCCATCGGCGGCGGCTTCGCGGCGGCGGCGCTGTCCGGGATGCTGGCCATCGGCTTCCTGCTCCGGTGGCTGCGCACGCGATCGGTCGCGGTCTTCAGCTTCTACCGCCTGGGCTTCGCAGCCCTGGTCGTGGCGCTGGTCTTCGCCGGCCGCTGAGCCTTTGACACCCGGGCACCCCGGGCCTACAATCGCGCCGCGTCGGTCGCCCCTTCGGGAGCGGCCGGCATGGCCTATATGGGCCAACGGCCAAGCTTCAGGGGTGCCGCCGGGACGCAGGTGGCGAGCCTGGAGCGTTTTTGTTTCGCAAGCCGGTCTGCAGCGCCACCGTCACCCCGCCGTGGCGAGGCCCCGTCGCAGCAAGCAGGCCGCGACGGACCGATACGTAGCTGAGGGGGTAGGGATCCGATGAACAACAAGCCCGTTTACCTGACCGCCGAGGGGCTCGAGAGGCTCAAGGCGGAGCTGAACCAGCTGATCACCGTGGAGCGGCCGCGCGTCGCGCAGCGCATCCACGACGCCAAGCTGGACGGCGACATCACCGAGAATGCCGAGTACGAGGACGCCAAGCAGGAGCAGTCGTTCCTGGAGGGCCGCATCGCCACGCTGGAAGCGCAGCTGAAGAACGCCGAGGTGATCGAGGGCGGCAACGGAGACAAGGTCGGCATCGGCTCCAAGGTGGTGATCAAGGGGACCGAGGGCGAGGAGACCTTCGTCATTGTCGGGTCCGCCGAGGCCGCTCCCCGTCAGGGACGCATCAGCAACGAGTCGCCGGTGGGGGCGGCGCTGATGGGCCACAAGAAGGGCGACAAGGTCACCGTCCAGGCCCCGGCCGGGCCGGTCTCCTACACGGTCGTCCGCGTCAGCTAGCCCGGCGCCCATGTTCTGGGCGGACGAGCTCGCGGCGCGCGTCGACGGCCCGCAGGTCGTCAACGACTCCAAGACACCTTCGGGCACCGTGCACGTCGGGTCGCTGCGCGGCCCGGTCATCCTGGACGTCATCGTGCGTGCTCTGCGCGCCCGTGGTCTGGAGACGACGCTGCTCTACGGCGTGGACGACCTGGACCCGATGGACGCCCAGGCGTTGCTCACGCCGGACGCGGTCGACCGCAGCATGGGCGTGCCGCTGGCGCACGTCCCCGACCCGGAGGGCGACGGCCACGACTCCTACGCCCGCCATTTCGCCGGCCTGTTCATCGACACGTTCGGTGGGCTCGGCATCCATCCCGATCGCTACTACTGGATGAGCGAGCTGTACGTGGCGGGCGAGATGGACCGATACCTGCGCACCGCCCTCGACCGGGCAGGGACGGTGCGCGACATCTACCGCCGCGTAAGCCGGGTGGAGCGACCCGAAGGGTGGCTCCCGGTCCACGTCATCTGCCCCAGCTGCGGCAGGGTGGGCACCACTCTGGCGCGCGACTGGGACGGCCAGACCGTGGCGTTCGAGTGCCTGCCCGACCTGGTCGAGTGGGCCACCGGCTGCGGCCACGCCGGCCGGTTGGCGCCGTTCGGCGGCGCCGCCAAGCTGCCCTGGAACCTGGAGTGGGCGGCGCAGTGGAGCCACTTCGGCGTCACCATCGAACCGGCCGGGAAGGACCTGTCGACCGCCGGGGGATCGCGCGACCGCTCGGACGCCATCGCCCGCGAGGTCTTCGACCGCGAGCCGCCGTTGAACGTGCCGTACGAGTTCCTGAACATCGGCGGCAAGAAGATGTCGACCTCGAAGGGACGCGGCGCCGCCGCGCACCGCATCGCCGAGGTGGTGCCGCCCGAACAGCTGCGCTTCCTGTTCGTGCGGCCGCGACCCAACCAGGCCATCGACTGGGACCCGGACGGGACCGATGCCATCCCGCGCCTCTTCGACGAGTTCGACCGCGTGGCGGCCGCCAGCGCCGGGCTGCCGGTCAAGGGAGAGCTGCCGGCGGAGCCGGAGCGCCTCTTCGCCGCCAGCCTGCTCGACCCCGATGCCGACGTCCGCGAGGCCGGTGCGGCCTACCGCCCGGCGTTCGCCCACCTGGCCATGCTGGCCCAGGTTCCCGGCGTCGACCTGCGCGAGCGGATCGAGGCCGAGAAGGGGTCGCCCCTGACCGGGCCCGAGGCGGCACTGCTCGAGGAGCGGGTCCGCTCGGCGCGCGCCTGGCTCGAGGCATACGCTCCGGAGCGCGCGCGCCTCGCCGTCCAGCGCGATGTCCTGCCGGCGCTCGCCGCCGGGCTGGAGCCGGCCCAGCGCGCCGTGCTGGCGGGACTGGCCGAGGCCCTCGACGGCCTGCCCGTGGAGCGCTGGACCGGGGAGGAGCTGCAGTCGGCCATCTTCGACGCCGCCCGTGCCGCCGAGCTCCCGGCCGGCCGCGCCTTTGCCGCCCTGTACGCCGCCTTCCTCGGCCAGCCGCACGGCCCGCGCGCCGGGTGGCTGCTGGCCAGCCTGGAGCCCGAATTCGTCGTGACGCGCCTCAGAGCGGCCGCGGCGCCCGGTACGCTCCCGGCATGATCGGCCTGCAGCGCATCCGCGAGGATCCCGACGGCGTCAAGGCCGCCGTCGCGCGCAAGGGCGAGCCCACCGAGCCGGTCGACCGCGTCCTGGCCGCCGACGAGCGACGCCGCTCCCTGGAGGCGCAGGCCAACGAGCTGCGAGCGGAGCGCAACGCCGGCAACAAGGAGCTGGGCGCGCTGATGCGCGACGGCCGTCGCGAGGACGGCGAGGCGCTCAAGGCGCGCATGGCCGAGCTCTCGGAGCGCATCGACGCCTTCAGCGCGGAGCTGGGACAGCTGGAGGACGCCATCGAGGCGGACATGCTGCTGATCCCGAACCTGCCCGATCCATCGGTCCCGGACGGGAATGGCCCCGAGGACAACCCGGTGCTGCGCACCTGGGGCGAGCCGCGTCCCGAGGGAGACGCGCCGCCGCACTGGGAGACCGCCGAGCGGCTGGGCCTGTTCGACCTGGAGCGCGGGGCGAAGATCGCGGGCAGTGGCTTCATCCTGTACACCGGGGCCGGCGCGCGCCTGCAGCGCGCGCTCATCGGGCTCATGCTCGAGCTCGCCGAGCGCCACGGCTACACGGAGGTCTGGTCGCCGCTGCTGGTGAACGCCGCCTCGGCGCGCGGCACCGGGCAGCTGCCGGACAAGGAGCACCAGATGTACGTGGTCGAGCGCGACGACCTGTACCTGATCCCGACCGCCGAGGTGCCGGTCACGAACCTGTACCGCGATGAGATCCTGCCCGCCGACCGGCTGCCGATCTACCACGCCGCCTACACGCCCTGCTTCCGCCGTGAGGCCGGCGCCGCGGGCAAGGACACTCGCGGCCTGCTGCGCGTCCACCAGTTCGACAAGGTCGAGATGGTCAAGTTCGTCCACCCCTCCACCTCGGCCGATGAGCTGGAGAGCCTCACCCGCGATGCGGAGGAGGTGCTGGAGGCGCTGGAGCTGCCGTACCGCGTCGTGGAGCGCTGCACCGCCGACGTGGGCTTCGCCCAGGCCAGGGGCTACGACCTGGAGGCCTGGTCCCCGGGAGTGGGGAAGTGGCTGGAGGTCAGCTCCGCGTCCAACTACACGGACTTCCAGGCGCGTCGCATGAACCTGCGCTTCCGCCCCGCCGCCGACGCCCGGCCGGAGCTGGTGCACACCCTCAACGGCTCGGGCCTGGGGATGAGCCGCACCTACGCCGCGCTGCTGGAGGCGCACCTGCAGCCGGACGGCTCGATCCGCATCCCCGAGGCGCTGCGGCCCCACTTCGGCTCCGACGCCATCCGCTGAGGGCGGTCAGCGGGCAGCGTCCGCGCGGTGTCTGGCCCGCCACATCGGGCCATTCTTGACCCGGGACGGCTCGTGCGTGCCGAATGGACGGATGTATGAGGCCACTGGCAGCGTGAACCGCACCGGCGAGCGACCCTCGTGCGTATGGTGGCCCGGAGTATCGGACCAATCAGCAAGCGGGACGCGCCTCGCGTGACGTTTGGCCCGCTCTGTCGGGCCAAACGGTGTCCGACCGCGCTCCGCAAGCGCTGCCGTCGCGCCAGGGCCCCGAGCGCCGCGGCCCCGCCCGGATCTTGCATGGAACGGACGCAGGAGGTGTCCGCGTGTTCCTTCATTCCTGGCCCGATGTGCTGCGCACCGTGCTGGTCGGCAGCCTGGCCTACCTGGGGCTGCTGCTCTTCGTCCGCATCTCGGGCAAGCGAACCCTGGCCAGCATGAACGCGTTCGACTTCGTCGTCACCGTGGCGCTGGGCTCGACACTCGCCACGATCCTGCTCTCGTCCGACGTGGCCCTGGCCGAGGGGCTGGCCGCGTTCGCCACCCTCATCGGGCTGCAGTTCGCCATCACCTGGCTGTCGGTGCATACCGACTGGGTTCCGGGCCTGGTCAAGTCGGAGCCGTCGTTGCTCGCCTTCCGCGGGGAGCTGCTGCGCGCCGCCATGGTGGCCCAGCGGGTGACCGAGTCGGAGCTCCTGCAGGCCGTGCGACGCGAGGGCCACGCCAGCCTGCAGGGCGTCCACGCCGTGGTGCTGGAGACCGATGGCTCCTTCTCGGTCGTCGGTGACCCGTCCGGCGGGGCGCCGAGCGCGCTGCGCACGGTGGCCGGCATCCCGTCCGCAGATCCACAGCCGCGTTCGTAGGCCGCGCAGGCGTACGATGGTAGCCCCACAGCTTCGAGGAACTACGGCGTGACCGAGCAGCCCGCTCCTTCCTGGCAGCCACCCGAGCGCGCACCCGGCCCGGCACCGGGTGTCGAGTTCGCGGACTTCGGCCCCCGCCTGGTGGCGTACATCGTCGACGGGCTGCTGGTGGGCGCCGTTGTGGTGGTGGCCTACCTGGGCTGGGCGCTGATCTCGCTGGTAACCGGCGGGATCGCGAACGACAGGATCGGGGTCGGGTCCGCAATCTGGCTCGCCGTGCTCACCATCGGGGTCGTCGCGATCGGGCTCGGCTACTTCCCGTACTTCTGGGCCCGTGACGGCGCGACGCCCGGGATGAAGATGATGGGCCTGCGCGTGGTCCGCGACCTCGACGGCGGTCCGATCTCCACGGGCCAGGCCATCCTGCGCCTTGTCGGCTACTGGGTCTCCGGCCTGGTGTTCTACCTCGGCTACATCTGGATCCTGATCGACAAGCGACGCCGGGGCTGGCACGACCTGATGGCCGGCACCGTCGTCATCAAGGCTCCCTGACCGGACCGATGACGTCGCCGGACCCCGTCCGGGACCAGACCGATGCCGTCCTGGCCGTGATCCACGAGGTCCTCGGCTCCTCCGTGGTTGGCGCTTACCGTTACGGCTCCGCGGTGGAGGGCGGCCTGCGGCCGGAGAGCGACCTGGACCTGTTCGTCCTCGCCGCGCGGCCAACGACCGATGGCCAGAAGCGCCGACTGATCGAGGCGATCTCGCCGCTGTCGCGGCGGCGCGACCGGCCGCCTGATTGGCGGCCCGTGGAGCTCACCGTGGTCGTGGCCGCCGACGTCCGGCCGTGGCGCTGGCCGCCGCGTTTCGACTTCCAGTACGGGGAGTGGCTGCGCGCCGAGTTCGACGCCGGCCGCCTGGCCCCGTGGCCGCCGTTGAACCCCGACGTTGCCGTGCTGCTGACCATGGTTCGGCAGCGCAGCGAGCCGCTCGTCGGCCCTCCAGCGGTCGAGGTGCTCGACCCGGTCCCACGCGCGGATCTCGTCCGCGCCATGGTCGACGAGATGGACACGCTCTTCGCCGACCTGGTGCCGGACACGCGCAACGTGCTGCTCACCCTGGCGCGCATGTGGAGCACCGTGGCCACCGGCGAGTTCCGCTCGAAGGATGCCGCTGCGGAGTGGGCCGCCGCGCGGCTCCCCGAGGCCGACGGCGCCGTCCTGCGCCGCGCGCGCGACGGCTACCTATCCGGCGGCGACGAGGGCTGGGGGGCGCTGATGCCGGCAGCCTGCGCCACAGCCGAGCGCCTCGCCGCCGAGGTCCGCGCGCTGGCCGCGTCGGGGTAGTCCTCATCCCGGGTCGCCTGCACAACGCTCGCTGGGGACGCTTTGTGCCATGGCCTTCCCGCCGGTGGGAACAATGCGCGCCTGGCGAAGCGTTGTGAGCTCAATTGGGCAACCCGGCCACAGTTCCGGGTAGATTCGTGCTCACATCCGCCCCTTCACGTGCGGGGTTTACCGATAACGTGCCGCCTGGCGCACGTTGTGCAACTCGGCGCCTCGTTCCGGGTACAACGCCTGCATGGCGAGCAATGTGCACGGTCGCGAGGGCCCGGCCCGTGGACGAGGGACCCTGTCCGCGTAGAATCTGGCTCGGAGGGGTGGCAGAGCGGACGATTGCGGCGGTCTTGAAAACCGCTGAGGTGCAAGCCTCCGGGGGTTCGAATCCCTCCCCCTCCGCCACGTTTTCCTGAGCATGGAAGAGCCCCGACCGCGACGGCGATCGGGGCTCCCTGGTACGGCTGACGGCGAAAGGCTAGTCGTCGACCTCCTCGCAGATCGGCGTGTCGTCGATCGCGTCGTTCTCGTCGCAGCGCTCGTCCAGGAATTCCTCGACATCGTCGAGGCTGACGAGTGGCAGGGACGTGCCCAGCTGCGACTCCCAGTCGGCCACGCTGCCGCAGCTGGCGATCGTGTCGTCCAGCACGTCGGACGCGGCATCGAGCGAGGTCAGGTCGGCCAGGTCGGCGACCTCCAGGTCGGCGAAGGCCTCCTCGCAGGTCATCCCGGTCACCGAGGTCGCGTCCGCGGAGGCGTCGGCCGACTCGTCGGCGTCATCGTCCATCGACTCATCGGGCTCCATCGAATGGTCGGCTCCCATGGACTCGGAGCCGATGGAGGGGAGCGCGACAGGGGATGGGCTGGTGGCGCCGGCGTCGCAGGCGGCCAGCCCCAGTGCGAGCGCGATCAGCGCAGCGGTCAGGAACTTCATGGTGTCACTCCGTTGAGAGTTGTCGTTGTCATCGGGCATGCGAACGCAAATGGCGTGCCACCCATGGGAGACCCCCGGTCATCCAACCGTGGCGCGGCGGCGTATGGTTGACGTGATGACCGATTTTTTGATCGCCTTCGTGGCCGCGCTGCTGGCCATGGCTGTCATCGACGGCCTGTGGCTGGGGCTGGTGGCGCGCACCTTCTATCGCCGCCACCTGGGACCGCTCATGGCCGAGCGGCCGAACTGGGTGGCGGCGGTCGCCTTCTACCTGCTCTACGTGGTGGGCGTCACCGTCTTCGCCGCCCTGCCGGGCGCCGAGGCCGAGTCGCTGATCGATGCCGCCTGGCGCGGCGGGCTGTTCGGCCTGGTGGCCTACGCCACCTACGACCTGACCAACGCGGCCACGCTGCGCGCCTGGCCGAACATCGTGGTGGTGGTCGACATGGCGTGGGGCGCGATCCTCACCGCCGCAATCGCCACGGTGGCCACCGGCGCGGTCCTGCTCCTGGCCTGAGGCGGCGGGGGACCAGCGCTCAGCGTTCAGCGCCCGGCGGCACCTCGTGGTGGAGGCGGCAGCGGGCCTCGTAGGTCTCGTCGCCGATGCCGCCGATCACGATCAGCGGCGAGTCCGCCGGCGCCGGGGAACCGTCGATCAGCCGCTGGGTGCGGGTGGCCGGCTCGCCGCAGACCACGCAGATCGCCGTCAGCTTGGTGACCTGGTCGGCCAGCGCCATGAGGCGCGGCATCGGTCCGAAGGGGATGCCGCGGAAGTCGCGGTCCAACCCGGTGACCAGTAGCTGCTTCCCGGCATCGGCCAGGCGCTCGACCACC
The DNA here is from genome assembly GCA_036375035.1 of Candidatus Limnocylindria bacterium. Classification (GTDB taxonomy): domain Bacteria; phylum Chloroflexota; class Limnocylindria; order QHBO01; family QHBO01; genus JAPSGM01. Next base: position 4,400 of record DASUSP010000150.1, on the reverse strand, counting down.
TCGGGCAGGGACTCGTCGAAGAATTGGCCCTCCTCCACGGCGATGATGTCCGCCTCGCCGACCAGCGCCTCGATCTCGGCCGATGAGCCGACCGACACGGCCTGGTGCTGCGCCCCGGATCGGGAGATGACCGTCACTTCATCGGTCCGGGTGTCCAGGCGCGGCTTGACCAGGATCACGCGGCGTCCCGCGATCGAGAAGCGTCGCAGCAGGCGAAGCATCTCGTCGGTCTTGCCGCAGAACATGCAGCCGCAGATGACGTGGACCCACCCCGAGGTGTAGAACATCACGCCCGCGCCCCGGACGCTCAGTCGCCGACGACGGCGGCCCCCTCCTCGGGGAGGCCCAGCTCGGCGTCGAGCGCGGCGCGCATGACGTCAGGAGAGGGGTCGCTGCCGGTCAGCAGCCGGAACGTGGCCGCCGACGAGGCCAGGAACGCGGCGCGCCCGTTGGCCACCGTCCCGCCGCGCTCCTTCGCATCCCGCATCAGCGGGGTGGCGGCGCGGTCCAGCACCAGGTCCAGGACATGGAGGCCCTCCGGCAGCAGCTCGGCCGGGACGGGGCTGGCCCGGCCCTCTGCACCGCTGCCGCTGGCGTCGATCAGCAGCCCGGCCTTCGACAGCTCGGCCTCCATGATCGTTTCGTGCCAGGGCCGTGCCCGCAGCTCCATGTGTCGGGTCATGCGCGCGAAGTGCGCGACCACCGCCTCGGCCCGATGGAGATGCCGGTTGAACAGCGAGATCCGCTGAAAGCCGCTTCCCACCAGCACGGCGACCGCTGCCCGGGCCCCACCGCCGGCACCCAGCACCACGGCCGCCCGTGGCCACTTGCCCTGGACCCTGGGGAGCAGTGCGGTCAGGCCGGCGCGCAGGCCGTCGACGTCGGTGTTGTGACCGCGCAGCTTGCCGCCGTCGCGCACGATCAGGTTGACCGCCCCGGTCGCCTTGGCGTCCTCCGACAGGGCGTTGACCAGCGTGGCGGCACGCTCCTTGTGCGGCGCCAGGACCAGTGCGCCGGCGAAGTCGGCGCCGCGCAGCTCCTCGATGGCATCGGCCAGCAGGTGCGGCCTGCGCTCCCAGCGCTCGAGCTGCAACTCGACGCCGGCCGCTTCCAGCGCGGCGCGCTGCACCGCCTCGAAGGCGTTGTGAGTTGATGTCTGGCCGATGACGGGTAGGCGCTGCACGGTACGGGCTCGCTGAAGCTGGTGGTCGGACTGGGTTGCGGGGCACGCGCGGCCGGGGTCGCGGGTTCGTCCCTTCGGTGACCCCATGCTATCATCGGCGCCGGTCGCGGGAGAGGTCGCATAGTGGCCTAGTGCGGCGGTTTGCTAAACCGTTGAAGGGGGTTTCCTCTTCCGAGGGTTCGAATCCCTCCCTCTCCGCCAGCGCACCCCAGGCGTGTGCCCGTAGCTCAGTGGATAGAGCGTCAGGTTGCGGACCTGAAGGTCGGAGGTTCGAGTCCTCTCGGGCACGCCACCCCTCCTAGATCCAGCACCAGCCCGATGGCGGCGGTCCCTGGCTGATCTCGTCGTCTGGAAGCTGCAGCGTATCCGCGCCGGGCCGCGCGCAGTCGGTCAGCCACATGCGCGATCGCCACTCGTCCGGCGACAGCGGGAGCGCGGTCAGGACCGGGAAGAAGAAGACGAACAGTGCCAGGCAGGCGGCCAGCACTGCGCCCGTGGCGACGCGCCCGACGACGCGCCCCCAGGCCCGTGCTGCAACCAGGCCGGCCGCCCCGTACAGGAACGGCAGCGCGGGCAGCGCGTACCAGATGAAGGTCTGCGACCGGTCGCCGGAGAGCGCCAGCCAGGGAAGGTACACGGCCAGCGCCGCGACCAGCAGGACCAGTTCCGCCCGGCGCAGCCCCCAGCCGCCGCGCGCCAGCCGCGCCAGCGCCCAGGCCATGGCGGCCACACCCACCGCCCAGGCCAGCGGGCTGCCGATGGCCAGGATCTCGCGGTAGGCGGTGCCGTCCTCGGCGAAGAAGAGCGCCACCGGGCGTTTCAGCAGCAGCCAGGACCACGGCGGCGACTCGTACGGGTGGCTGCCCGACAGCTCGGTGTGGAAGGTGAGCATCGCCTGCTGGTGGTCCCAGATTCCGCGCCAGACCGTTCCCACCTCCCAGGGTGGACCGATGAGCTCGCCCGGCATCCGCCCGATGTACGAGGCCAGGTAGACCAGGACCGGCACGATAGCCAGCAGCACCAGGGTACGGAGGCCCTCCTCGCGGGCCGCCAGCCAGGCCGCGTCCCGCCAGCGGCGCGGGCCTGCGGCCGGGTCGCCGGGCACCTCGCGCCGGGCGGTGATCGCCCAGGCCACGACCAGCGGGATGATCCCCAGCGCCACGTAGGCGCCGGACCACTTCACCGCCACCGCCGCCCCGATGGCTGCGCCCGCCAGCAACCGCCACGGGCGATCGAGGGCCAGCGCCGAGATGAGGCCCGCCGGCCTCCGGTCCCAGAGGGCCGGGCGCTGACGGTCGCGGTCCAGCACGGCGAACAGGACCGCGGCCGTGACCAGCGTGGCGAGGAAGACGTCCAGCATCGCCACTCGGCTGTGGACCAGATGCAGGAAGTCGCCGGCTAGCAGCCCGGCGGCCACGAAGGCGCCGGCGGTGGCGGCCATTGGCGCGGAGCCGCGCAGCAGGTGCCGCACCAGGACGAAGAGGAGCGCCACGCCGAGCACGCCCATCAGCGCCGGAACGATGCGCCAGCCGAACTCGTCGTAGCCGAACAGCTTCACGCCGGCGCCGATCAGCCAGTTGCCCAGCGGCGGATGGGCGCGGCTGGCCAGCTGGTCGATGCCGCAGGCATCGGTCCCGATGACGTAGCGGCAGGCGTTCTGCGCGTAGAAGATCTCGTCGAAGACGAGGCCGATCGGCCGCGCCAGGCCGGCCAGTCGCACGGCCGCCGCCGCGGCGGTGACCAGCACCAGCGCGACCCAGTCCAGCCGTGTCCAGCGGACGGCGCGCAGGTCGGCCACGGGATTCACCGCGAAATCCTAGCCAAAGCGCCGCGCAGGGCGCGTCAGTCGAAGACGCCGCCCCGTGCCGGTCCGTTCTCGGGGCGGGCCAGCTCGTTGCGGCAGGAGAGCCGCCGCCCGTCGTGACCGTTGTACCAGATCAGGTGGTCGGAGTTGTCCGATACGGTGCGCAGACGCGACCGCGAGTAGCTGTCCTCGGGCTGCACCCAGGCGTCGCCCGGCGCCAGCCCGTGGCCCGGGACCAGCTGGAAGCCCAGGCGCGCCTCGCCGCAGGCCGCGACCACCGTCCAGGCGCCCTCCCACGAGGAGTCGGTCCGGACGATCTCCCAGCCGGGCAGCTTGTCCTCGACGCGGGCCGTCACCTGGGCGCGAGCCGCGTCGGGCAGGGCCGGAATCGGCGCCAGCAGGGCGAAGGCGAAGAGGCCGCCCAGCACAAGCAGGGCAGCCGGCATGCTGAGCCGCCGATGGTTCGCGGCGCGGTGCGCCCGCGCCGCCGGTGGAGAGTTGAGAGCCAATTCGTTCCCCCGGTGCCGCTGCTGCGATCGGAGAGCATAGAGCAGGAATCGTGCCGTGCCCTGCTAGACTCCATGGAGGCCGCCGCGGTTCCGCGGCTCGCAACGTGGGGACCCATGAACTACGAGCTCTTCATGGCCGAGGCGATCGCCGAGGCCCGTCGCGGCGGGGAGGAGGGAGAGGTGCCGGTCGGCGCCGTGGCCGTCCTCGACGACGCCATGATCGCGCGCGACCACGACCGGATGGTGCTGCAGCGCGACCCCACCGCGCACGCCGTGCTGCTCACCCTGCAGGCCGCCGCCCGCAAGCTCGAGTCGCGGCGCCTTCCCGAGGTGACGATCTTCACCACCCATGAGCCGTGCGCCATGTGCGTGGGCGCCATGATCGAGGCCCAGGTCGGCACCCTGGTGTACGCGGTCGCCGACGAGCGCAAGGGCGCCGCCGGCAGCGCCGTGCAGCTGGCCAGGCACGGAGGGATCGGCCACCAGATGTCGGTCATTTCCGGCGTGCGCGAGGCGGAGGCCAGCCGGCTGGAGGCCGATTCGACGGCCGTCGGCTGAGGCCGCGCCGGCCCGGGCCGGGACCTGCCCATCGGTCCATCCTCTGATAGACTCGGCCGCGGAGAGGTGTCCGAGTGGTTTAAGGTGCCGCTCTCGAAAAGCGGTGTGCGATGAGCACCGAGGGTTCGAATCCCTCCCTCTCCGCCACCCCGCCCGGTCCACTCCGAACCTTGAGCTGCCGCGTCCGCGGAGAGGTCGCCTAGAGGCCTATGGCGCCGCACTGGAAATGCGGTTCGGGGAAACCCGTCGGGGGTTCGAATCCCCCCCTCTCCGCCACCACCCCACCGATGGCCGGGCGTCGGGGCCGCGCGTACCCCGCATGAGACTCATTGGACCGGGCAGCCAC
>DASUSP010000149.1:0-9856 GCA_036375035.1 Candidatus Limnocylindria bacterium | reverse complement strand
GAAGGCCTACGCCAAGGAGCAGATGCGGCGCGCCGGGGTGCCGACCGCCGACAGCCGCACCTTCACCGATGCCGACGCGGCGCTGGCGGCGCTGCGGACCCTGGACGAGCCGCCGGTGGTCAAGGCCGATTGGCTGGCGGCCGGCAAGGGCGTGGTGGTGCCGGCGACCCACGACGAGGCGGCGGACGCGATCCGCTCCCTGCTGGAGGGTGGCGAGCCCGGCGCCAGCCTGGTGCTGGAGGAGCGGCTGGCCGGGCGCGAGGTGTCGGTCTTCGCCATGGTCAGCGGGCAGGCCGTGTTCCCGCTGGGCGCGGCGCGCGACTACAAGCGGCTGGGCGACGGAGACATCGGTCCCAACACGGGTGGGATGGGGGCGTACGCGCCAGTGCCGTGGTTCGGCCGGCGCGAGGTGGAGGAGGTGGCGGACCGCGTCTTCGAGCCGATCGCCTGGCGCATGGACCGCGATGGCGTCCCGTACTGCGGCGTGCTCTACGCGGGACTGATGGTGACCGATGCTGGACCGATGGTGCTGGAGTTCAACGCCCGCTTCGGCGACCCCGAGGCCCAGGTCCTGATGCCGCTCCTCGACGGCGACCTGGCGTCGGCGCTGCTGGGCGTGGCCACCGGGGATCGCGCGGCGATGGAGGGAGCGGTGGGCCTGGCGCAGCGGCGCGCGGCGGTCGGCGTGGTGCTGGCCGCGGAGGGCTACCCCGACGCGCCGGTCAGCGGCCGGCGCCTGGAGGGCGCCGAGCCGTCCGGCCCGCAGGACGGTGGACCGCGGCTCTGCTTCCATGCCGGCACCCGGGCCGAGGGGACGGGCACCACGCTCGCGACCGGTGGCCGGGTGGCGACCTTCGTGGGGCTTGGCGCCGACCATGTCGCCGCCCGGACAGAGGCGTTCGCGGCGCTGGCCGAGGCCTCGCTGGAGGGCGGGCAGCACCGCTCGGACATCGCCGCGGAGATGGCCGATGCCTGACGCTGCGCGGCGGCCGTTCCAGTTCCTGGCCGATGCCCGGGCGCCGATGCCGGCGGGTCAGCTTGCCGAGCGCGCCCGACGCGCCGAGGAGGCCGGATTCCACGCGCTGGTGATCCCCGATCACCTGATCGACCAGATGAGCCCTGCACCGGCGATGGCGGTGATCGCCGCGTCAACCGGGCGCCTGCGCATCGGCGCCTTCGTGTTCAACAACGACCTGCGTCATCCCGCCGTGCTGGCCCAGGACCTGGCCACGCTCGACGTGCTGTCGGGAGGGCGCCTGGACGTGGCCATCGGCGCGGGCTGGAACCAGGCCGAGTACGACGCCATTGGCCTTGCCCTGGAGCCCGGCCCGGTTCGGGTGCACCGCCTCGAGGAGGCGGTGGCGGTGCTGAAGGGCTGCTTCGGCGAGGGGCCGTTCAGCTTCGAGGGCAGCCACTACCGGATCACCGATTACGACGCCGGCCCGAGACCGGTCCAGCGCCCTCACCCGCCGTTCATGATCGGCGGCGGCGGGAGGCGGATCCTGTCCCTGGCGGCCCACGAGGCGCAGATCGTGGGCCTGGCGCCCACGGCGGCAGGGAATCTGCCGCGCTTCCGGCGCGACACCACGCGCCAGCAGGTCGCCTGGGTCCGCGAGGCTGCCGGCGATCGCTTCGGGGAGCTGACCCTGAACGTGTACGCCTCATTCCACCCGCTCACCGTCACAGACGACGCGCGCGGCGAGGCCCGCCGCGTGGTCGACGCCCTGCGGGAACGGGCCGGCGTCGACCTCACCGAGGACGAGGTGCTGGCGTCACCGCACCTGTGGATCGGTTCCGTGGACGCGCTGGTGGAGAAGATCCAGGGACTGCGCGAGGAGCTGGGGATCACCTCGTTCATGCTCGGCGACCCGGACGAGATGCTCCCCATCGTCGAGCGCCTGGCGGGAAGCTAGCGGCGGGACCGGCGAGCGCCGGCTCCCGCCGCACAGGGGTCAGTGGCCGCGCTTGGCGCCCCGCACGTGGACGTCCACCCACACCAGCCGGTGGTCGGAGCTGGGGAAGGGGAAGACGCCGGTCAGGTAGAAGAGCGGGGAGGCCTGCACCGGCCAGAAGACCGCCGCGTCCTGGATGCGCAGGTTGCGTGACGGCAGCACGTAGTCGGCGCGCAGGTTCCCCGGCGCAGTGTCCGAGAAGTCCGCGGTGTCGTACCGTGGGTCGCTCTGGTGCGTCAGGTTCGCTACGCCCTGCAGCAGCGACGCCTCCACCGCGCCGACGCTGTCCGGCGTGACCGTGGTGTTGATCCGCGGGTTCTCCAGCAGCTGCTGGATGGCGCCCGGGATCGAGTCGCCGTCCAGGGGATCGGAGTTCTGGTCACCAGCGATCACGAACTTGGAGCCGGGCTTCAGTCCGCCGAAGACCTGTGAGCCGTCCTCACGAGGGTCGTCGTAGATGTAGCCGCCGGCTCCAGGAGTGACGTAGTCGGCCCAGAACCGGATCTCGTCGAAGTTGCGAGTTCCGTTCCGGTCCTCCGGCCCGTCGAAGACCGGTGGCGTGGGATGGCTGACCAGGAAGTGGACGATGGAGCCTCCGATGTCGATCGGCACGTCCCAGTGCGACTTCGAGGAGAGGCGGAAGACCTCGAGCTCCTCTTCCGAGTACCAGTCGGCCGGCTTCGGCGTCGTCGGGTCGTCGGGCAGCCTGGCGCCCGGCATGTCGGCCCACAGGAACTCCTGGAACGTGCGGACGGCGTCGTGATCGATCGGGTACTTCGACAGCACCAGCATCCCGAACTGGCCGGGGAAGAAGCCGAAACCGTAGGCGTCGTCGGGCCCTCCTACCACGCCGTCGTTGTTGAAGTCGCAGACGGCGCAGCCGGTCGGGACGCCGGTGTTCGACTCGTCGATGAAGTAGTACTCGTACTCGATCGGTTCGGCGCCGTTGTGGCCGACCTCCAGGTAGTTGTCCCGGAACAGGTCGACCGCCGCCGGGTCGTAGTCGAACTCGTTGATGAGCAGCACGTCGGGGCGCGCGCGCTGGATGATCTCGGCCACCGCGGCCGCCTGGGCGTTGTTCGGGGTCGAGAGGTCGTTGACCAGGTCGCCGGCGTTGAAGCGGTTGAGCGACGCGTTGAAGGTCGCGAACCGCACGGACTGCGGCCCCTTCGGAGCGGCCTCGACGCTTGCGGGCAGCACCGCCGTGATCGCGAGCGTGGCCGCGATCGCCAGGGCGGCGAACATCAGGGTGGTGGACCGATGGAGGGGCTGGACCAGCATGCCGGTGCTCTCCTTCGTCTGCGGTGCGGCTGACGCTCGGGTGTCCTAGCCTACGCCACGTCGTCGCCGTCGTCACCGGGCTGGGACTGGAGCTCCACCACCGCGTCGGGGTACCGCAACGCGAGCTTGGCATCGGCCCGGTCGACGCGTCGCACCAGGGTCGTGCGTGCCACGAGCACGACCCCGATCCAGAGCGGCACCAGGATCGGAAGCGCCAGCCCGAGCCCCTCCCCCACGCCCGCCAGACCGGCATCCAGCGCCCGGCCAAGGAGGAAGACCGGCAGGCCGATGACAGTTGCCGCCCCCAGCAGGAAGGTGAAGATCCCGAGAACGTCGCGGATGGCTGTCGCGACGGTGCCCGCCGCCCGGCGCAGCTCCGAGTCCAGCTCCGCATCAGGCCAATCGAGGAGGCGGACGGTCGCCGCGTAGCGGCCCGGATTAACCTCCAAGCGCACGCCGGCGGTCTCCGGGATCGGCGCCGACGGCGCGCGCTCGTGGAGGTAGGCCGGATCTGTCAGCCAGAGCACGCCGCTCGGAACGCGCAGGTAGGTCGACGCCTCGATCTGTGCCGAGGCGATCTCGATTGGAAGGGGCTCGTCCGCCAGGACCAGGATCGTCGTCTCGTCGTCGAGAGCGGGCCAGAAAAGCGTGGCACCCTCGGCCGAGCTCTGCTGGAGATACTCGAGGTCGGCCTCTCGACCCTCGAGCTGGACGGCGTCGGGGTCGAAGAGGATGGCGTACCCGGAATGGGTGACGATCGACCTCGTGATCTGCACGACAGGGCAGGATACGTTCGCGGATACGGGGGGCTATCCTTGCGAGCCGATGCCTGACCCAACCGTTGCCGTCATCTGCGGCTCCCGCTCCGACCTCCCGACCCTGAAGGGCTGCTTCGACGTGCTCGACTCGCACGGCATCGGCTGGGAGGCATCGGTCATCAGCGCCCACCGGCAGCCGGACGCGCTGCACGCCTACGTGCGCGAGGCGGAGGGGCGCGGGGTCCGAGTCTTCATCGGGGCCGCGGGACTGGCGGCGCACCTGCCGGGCGTGCTGGCCAGTTTGACGGCGCGGCCCGTCATCGGCGTGCCCCTGGACGGGGGCGCCCTGGGCGGGGCCGATGCGCTCTACTCGGTGGTCCAGATGCCCCCGGGGGTCCCGGTGGCGACGGTGGCCATCGGCTCGGCGGGAGCGAAGAACGCCGGGCACCTGGCGGCCCGGATCCTGGCCCTTGGCGACCCGGCCGTGGCGGAGCGGGTCGACGCCTTCCGCGCCGAGCAGTCGGCGGGGGCCGACATCGGCGTCGACCCCCGCGAGTAGAGCGGGCCTGCGGTTCTCAGCCCTCGACGAGGTCCTTGAGGCGGCCCAGCGCTGCGCGCCAGTACGCCTTCATCTCATCGGTCGTCGCCTTGTCAGGCAGCCGCTCGTGTTCCATGGCTACGCGGCTCTTCGTGTCGCCCATCGGCTCGAACCAGAAGACGGCCCGGCTGCTGCCGCCCTCCCAGTCGAAGCGGGCGGTGCGCTCCGCCTTCGATTCCCGCGTGGTGAGCGGTGCGTTCGGCAGCCACGCGGCCCGACGATTCTCGTCGAGGACCGCGTCCATCACCTCTTCGACGGGGGCACCGATCGTGCGCGTGGCGGTCGCCGAGAAGCGGCCGTCGCTGCGCTGACCGACCACGCGCCGCCCGATGGCGATCTCGTAGCCGACGGTGATCTGCTGGGACCACCACCCGTCGACGCCCCGGTCACGGTTCAGCCAGCGGGCGATATCGCGGTGCGGCCTGTCCGCCGCGCCCCAGGCGTCCAGCATGCCGATCCATTCCGCCCAGGTCCGGCCGGTGCTCGATCGCATGCTGTCATCCGATGTCATCCCGGGCGGCGGGACGGCGCGGACGGCCTTTGCGGCGGGCGCATCGGCCTTTCGATCGGCCGGGACGAGATGGGAGCGCGCGGTGGTGTAGCGCTCGCCGGTCCTGGCCATGCGCGCGCGGACGCGGCGCTTCAATGCCTTCTGCTCGGTCACGTTTCGTTCCCTTCCATCGGCGCTCGCCGGCACCCACGCTGCGCGAGCGATCGCCGGAAGGCCCGGTGACCAGCACACCCGAGGACCGGACGTCCCCTTTGCCCTCGTCGAGCCGGCGGCGTGGGCGCCGGACGAGGGTTGCGCGCGGGATGGCGCGTGCCCGACAGGATACGGCGAGGCGGCAGGCAGCGGCAATCCCCACGTAGACTTGGCAGCGTGATCGACCGATACGCCCTCCCCGAGCTGCGCGAGCTGTTCGGCGAGCGCCGCAAGCTGGAGCTCTGGCTGCGGATCGAGCTGCTGGCCGTGGAGGCACTCAACGCGCAGGGCCTGGTCCCGGACGAGGACCTGGAGCGCATCCGGGCGGCGGCGACGGAGGTGGACCCGGACCGGGCGCGCGAGATCGAGAAGGAGTCGCAGCACGACGTCATCGCCTTCCTGCGCTCGATCACCGAGCGGCTCGGGCCGGAGGGGAGGTGGCTCCACTTCGGGCTCACCAGCTCCGACGTCCTGGACACGGCCACCGCCGTCACGCTGCGCGACGCCGCGCGGGTGGTGGAGGACGAGCTCGCGCGACTGCAGTCGGTGGTGCGGCGCCTGGCGCTGACGCATCGGTCCACCCCGATGGCGGGGCGCAGCCACGGCATCCACGCTGAGCCAATCACATTCGGCTTCAAGGCCGCGGGCTGGTACGCCGAGCTGGGGCGCGACGCCGAGCGCCTGGGGCGCGCACGTGAGCGCATCGCGGTTGGCAAGATTTCCGGCGCGGTGGGCACGCACGCCAACGTCAGCGCGGCGGTCGAGCGCCACGTGTGCGAGTCGCTGGGCCTGCGCCCCGACCCCGCCGCGACCCAGGTGGTGAGCCGCGACCGGCACGCGGAGCTGATCGGGGCGCTGGCGATCCTGGGCGGCACACTGGAGCGCATCACGACCGAGGTCCGGCACCTGCAGCGCACCGAGGTGAGCGAGGCGTTCGAGCCGTTCGGCGCCGGGCAGCAGGGCAGCAGCGCCATGCCGCACAAGCGCAACCCGGTGCTGGCCGAGCGGGTCGCCGGCCTCGCCCGGCTGCTGCGTGCCGACGCGCTCGTGGCACTCGAGAACATGGCGCTCTGGCACGAGCGCGACATCAGTCATTCCTCGGCCGAGCGCTTCGTGTTCGAGCGAGCGTTCGGGGTGGCCGCCTACGCGACGCGGACCACGGCCACGATCCTGGACGGGCTGGAGATCGACGCCGATCGAATGGCCGCCAACCTGGCGTCGACCGGCGGCATGGTGTACTCGGAGGCGCTGCTCTTGGCCATGGTCGCGAAGGGCGCGGATCGGCAGGAGGCGTACCGGCTGGTGCAGGGCGCCGCGAAGCGCGCCTGGGGCGGCGCCGCCTCGTTCCGCGACGAACTGCTCGTCGACGAGGCCATCGCCCGCTGGTTGAGCTCCGACGAGATCTCGCGGGCCATGGACCTGGAGCACCACCTGGCCGGGATCGAAGAGACCTACCGCGCGCTGGGCCTGGAGGACGCGGTCGAGTGATCTCCTGGCTGCGGCGGGGCGCCGCTGCAGCAACCCTGGCCGGGGAGCGCTCCTACCTGTGGCCGGCCGGGACACTGGCCTGGTCCGCATCCCTGGGCTGGCTTCCGCTGCTGCTGGCCGTCGCCCCGCCCGACGTCGACGACGTTGCCGGCCTGGCGGTCTCGCTGTACAGCTCCGGCTCCTACCCGGCCAACGTCGTCGCGCTGGCGGTGGCAGTGGTCAGCGGGTTCATGCTGCTGGTGCTGCTGGCTGCAGCGGCGGAGGTGGCGATCGTCCGCGCGCTCCGGGCGCCGGAGCCGGCGCGGGGCGAGGCAGCGCGCCCGGCCTGGAACGGGCCGTCCCCCGGCGCCGCCACCCTGGCCGGCCTGGCGGTGGTCCTGCTGGCTTCGGCTCCGGCCCTGGTCGCCGCCGCGTGGCTGGCGGTCGGCATCGCCACCGAGGGGCCAGCGATCTACAGTGCCCCCGGATCCGAGTCGACGATCGTGCCGCGCCTGGCGGCGACCGTGCTGCCGCAGATCGCGGTGCTGGCCGTCGTCCTGCTCCTCTCCCAGGCGCTGGGCGGCAGCCTCCTGCGCCGGGCGATCAGCGCCCCAAGCGACCGGTTGGGGGCGGCGCTGCGAGATGGCCTGCGGGACGTGGCCCGTCGACCGTTCCGGCCCATCGGGGTGGCGGCCGTTGGCCTGCTGAAGGATGGGCTGCTGCTGACCGGCAGCTGGGCACTGCTGCAGGAACTGTGGCGCCCCGTAGGGGCCGCGCTGGGACCGGGGCTGCTGGACAGCCCGCAGGTGCTGCTCCTGCTGGTAGGCTTCGTGGCGATCTGGCTGATCCTGCTCCTGGTCGGTGGGGCGCTCCACGCGTTCGTCTCCGCGTGGTGGCTGTTCGAGGAGGCTGACGCGCGATGAATCCAGAGCTGAGCACAGGGATGCAGGTGGAGCTGGCCATACGGCTGACCGCCGGCCTGGTGCTCGGGGCGGTGATCGGCTTCGAGCGAGAGCTACACCGGCAGCCGGCCGGGTTCCGCACCCACAGCCTGGTGGCGCTTGGCGCGGCGCTGTTCACGATCGTCTCCGCCTACGGGTTCAGCGGCCCGCTGGTCGATCCCACCCGCATCGCGGCCCAGATCGTGTCCGGCATCGGCTTCATCGGAGCCGGCACCATCCTCCAGCACCGCGGCAACATCCGCGGGCTGACCACGGCGGCGTCGCTCTGGTCGGTGGCGGCCATCGGCACGGCTGCGGGGGCGGGGATGATCATCATGGCCGTGGTCGGCACGCTGCTCATCCTGGTGGTTCTGGCCGTGCTCGACCGCATCGAGGCCTTCGCCACGCGGCGCCTGAAGCTGCCACCGGAAGGCAAGACCCAGCCATCCCACCACGCGCCGGAGGTCGACGACGGCCGCTCGGAGGACATGCCTTGACCCTGACTCACACCTCGATCGAGGGCCTGCCGCTGGAGCACCGCGGCAAGGTCCGCGAGACCTATGCGGTCGGCGACGACCGGCTGCTGCTGGTCGCCACCGACCGCCTGTCGGCGTTCGACGTCGTTTTCGACCAGCCGATCCCCGAGAAGGGGCGGCTGCTGACCCAGCTCTCCGCCTGGTGGTTCCGGCGCCTGGCATCGCTGGGCCCGACCCATTTCATCTCGACCGATGCGGCCGACCTGCCCGATGCCGCCCGCTCACCGGAGCTGGCCGGGCGCGTGACCCTGGCGCGGCGCGCGCGGCGCATCGACGCCGAGTGCGTGGTGCGCGGCTACCTGGCCGGCTCAGGCTGGGCCGAGTACCGGCGCAGCGGCATGGTCGGCGGCCACCGGCTCCCCGAAGGACTGCGCGAGGCCGACCGCCTGCCGGAGCCGATCTTCACGCCGTCGACCAAGGCGGAGGTGGGGCACGACGAGAACATCACCCGCGACCAGCTGGCCGAGATGGTGGGCGCAGACCTGGCTCGTGAGCTGGAGGAGCGGTCGCTGGCGCTCTACCGCGCCGGGGCCCAGCGGGCCGAGGAGGTGGGCCTGATCCTGGCCGACACCAAGTTCGAGTTCGGCTGGATCGAGGGAGAGGTGGCCCTCATCGACGAGGTGCTCACCCCCGATTCGAGCCGCTTCTGGGACGCGCAGCTGTACGAGCCCGGCGCCTCGCCGCCGTCGTTCGACAAGCAGTACGTGCGCGACTTCGTGGCGGCCACCGACTGGGACAAGGAGCCGCCCGCCCCCGAGCTTCCCGCCGACGTGATCGGGGGAACGCGGGACCGATACGTCCGCGCCTACGAGCTGCTCACCGGGGAGCAGTGGAGCGGCGGGGAGCCATCGGTCTAGTGCGCTGGATCGCCGATGTCCACGTCCGCCTGCGGCCGGGGATCGCCGACCCGGAGGGCCAGACCATCGCCGGCGGGCTCCGCGCGCTCGGCTTCGATACGGTGGACGAGGTGCGTCACGGCAAGCTGCTGCGGATCACGTTCAGCGCCGAGGACCACCAGCGGGCGGACGAGGCCGTGGCCGAGATGTGCCGCCGCCTGCTCGCCAACCCGGTGATGGAGACCGCCGACTGGGAGCTGCGCGCGGAGGTCGACCAGGCCGCCAACGAGGTGACGACGAGGTGAGCCGCGACCCGCGCGTGGCGGTGGTGGTCTTCCCCGGGACCTGGAGCGAGCGCGACTTCATGGACGTTGCGCCGTCGATCGGCTGGGACGCGCGGCTGGTCTGGCATGCCGAGCCGGAGCTCGGCGCGGTCGACGCGGTGGTGCTGCCCGGCGGCTTCGCCCACGGGGACCACCTGCGCACCGGGGCCATCGCCCGCTTCTCGCCGGCGATGCGCGCCGTCGAGGCCTTCGCCGCGGCCGGCGGGCCGGTGCTGGGTTCGTGCAACGGCTTCCAGATCCTGTGCGAGGCCGGGATGCTGCCCGGCGTGCTGCTCCGCAACGACCATCTCCAGTTTCGCTGCTACTGGCAGTGGCTGCGGGTGGAGCGCGCGGTCGGTCCCTGGCTGGCCGCGGATGAGGTCGCCGAGGGCGACGTCGTGCGCCTGCCGATCAGCCACGGCGAAGGCCGCTACCACGCCGACCCCGACGTCCTGGACGAG
>DASUSP010000148.1:0-3197 GCA_036375035.1 Candidatus Limnocylindria bacterium | reverse complement strand
CTTGGTCGCGACCTCCTCGAGCATCTGGGCGCCCATGTTCTCGTAGGGCTCCTCCAGCTCGATGTCGCGGGCGATGGTCACGCCGTCGTTGGTCATGGTCGGCGCGCCGAACTTCTTGTCGAGCACGGCATAGCGGCCGCGGGGGCCCAGCGTGACCTTGACGGCCTCGGCCATCTTGTCCACGCCGCGCTGGAGCGACCGACGCGCCTCCTCGCTGAATTGGAGCTGCTTCGCCACGGTTCTTCTCGTCCTCCTAGGTGCGCCAGGCTTGGGGTGCGGCGCGAACTACTCGATGACCGCCAGGACGTCCTTCTGGGAGAGGATCAACAGCTCCTCGTCGTCCAGCTTGAACTCGGTCCCGGCGTACTTCTGGAACAGGATCTTCTGCCCGACAGAGACGTCCATCGCCTCGCGCGAGCCGTCGTCCAGGATCCGGCCGGGTCCGGCGGCCAGGATCGTGCCCTCCTGGGGGCGTTCCTTTGCGGTGTCCGGGAGCACGATGCCGCTCTTGGTCATCTCCTCGCGCGGGGTCGGGCGGACGACGAGCCTGTCGCCCAGCGGCTTGAGCTGCGTCGCGGTTCCACTGACCGTACTGGCCATAGGTGCGTGGTGCCTCCTTGATCGAATGGTCGGCGTCTGCCTGAAATGGCTCTCGCGGGGTGCCCTCCGGATGGGCCGATGCGACCTGGTGGCCGTTTGGCACTCAACCGTCGAGAGTGCCAACGATGCTAGCGTCGGGCGTGGGCCGGTGTCAAGGAGCGCACAGACGAAGAGCGCCCCCGCCGATGCGGGAACGCTCTCCAGTTGCGGGAGCTGCGGCTGCAGCCGCCTGGATCAGGCGACGTCCACCAGGCGCCAGCCACCTGAGGCGTCGGGCACGTCGGTCTCCTCGCCGCCGTTGTCGCCGTTGGCCGGCGCGCCGTTGTCGTCGCCGTTGTTGAAGACCAGCAGCCACAGGACCAGGGCGATCACCAGGATGGCGACCAGGATGCCCACGATCATTCCGTAGCCGGAGCCGTCCCGCACGGGGGCCGGCTCGCCGCTGGGGGTGTTCACGTTCACTTGGCTCACGCCGTGTTCTCCTCCAACTCTCTTCCATGGGGTTCGAGACCCATCCCGACCCGATGCAAGGCGCGTGCCAGCCGCCCGACCGTCCGGTCACCCACCGAGCAGCCGTTCGTACGCGGACCGGACCGATTGCGCCACGGACGAGTCCGAGGTGCCTCGCAGGCGCGCGAGCTCCGCGGCGACGCGGAGCGCGGTGATGGGCTCGTTGCGCTGCCTCGCTCCTCCAGGGGCCAGCCAGGGCGCGTCGGTCTCGACAAGGAAGCTGCCCTCGGCCACAGCCGCGGCGGCCTCCCGCGGACCCGTCGCCGACCGGAAGGTCAGCGGCAGGGCGAAGGACACCAGGAAGCCGGCTGCCACCAGCCGCTGGGCCATCGGTCCGTCGCCGGAGAAGGCATGCAGGACGCCACGCACCGCACGACCCGGGCCCGGCCAGGCGAGCAGCGACTCGGTGATTGCCTCGTGCGCGTCGCGGTCGTGGACGAGCACCGGCTTCCCCACCCCCGCGGCGAGCTCCAGCTGCCGGGTGAAGGCGACGCGCTGCACGTCGGGGGGCGAGAGGTTCCGGAAGAAGTCCAGCCCGATCTCGCCGATCGCCACGACGTCCGGCCGCGCCGCGAGCGCCTCCAGCTCCGTCCAGTCGCGCTCCGCGGCGGCGGCCGCGTGGTGCGGATGGATCCCCACCGCGGCGTGCAGCATGTCCGGGCACGAGGCGGCCAGCTCAACCGCAGCGCGAGACGAGGCCAGGTCGTAGCCGGGGACCAGGATCCGCTCGATGCCGGCCGCAACCGCCCGCGCCAGCACCGCCTCGCGATCGACGTCGAAGGCTGCGTCCTGGAGGTGGCAATGCGAGTCGACCAGGCCCGCCAGACGCTCCGGCGCGCGGCGCCTGCTCAGCTCGCCGCCTCCGCGTCGGCGGGGAGCTCGGTGCGCGGAAAGAGGGGCGTCGCCTGCCCGGTGCGTCGCCCGGCCGACGCCTTGCCGCCCCAGGACAGGAGTGCCTCCCAGCCCGGGGAGCCGTCGCCGCGATCGTCGTAGGCAGGCGGCGCTCCCAGCTGCTCCAGCAGGCTCCGTGCGCTCGTCGGCGTGAAGGGCGCCATGAGGTGGCCCAGGACGCGGCACGTCTCGGCCATCACTGCCAGCACCTGCCCCAGGCGCTCGGTCTGCCCCTCCTTGTGCAGCGTCCAGGGAGCCTGCGACTCGGCGTAGCCGTTGGCCGCCGAGGTGATGCTCATCACCGCGCCCAGCGCCTCGTCGAAGTGCAGGCCGCGCATCGCCGTGTGGTAGCGGGCCGCGGCCGCGTCGATGGCCGCGACCAGCTCGGCATCGGCCCCCTGCGGCGCGCCGAGCTCGGGCAGGACGCCGTCCAGGTAGCGGCCCGACATCGACACGGTGCGGTTGACCAGGTTGCCCAGGTCGTGGGCCAGCTCGGCGTTGTAGCGCCGCACCAGGCCGTCCTCGGTCATGTCGCCGCCGCGGTCGTACGGGATCTCCCGCAGCACGAGGTAGCGCGTGCCGTCAACCCCGAACTGGGCGATCGCGTCGGCCGGGTCGACCACGTTGCCGCGCGTCTTGCTCATCTTCTCGCCGCGCAGCGTCATGAAGCCGTGCGCGAAGACCTGCCCGGGAAGCTCGAGCCCGGCGCTCATCAGCATCGCCGGCCAGTAGAGGCAGTGGAAGCGGGTGATGTTCATGCCGATGATGTGGACGTCGGCCGGCCACCATCGGGCGAACGACTCGGCGTCATCGGGGAAGCCGGCGCCGGTCACGTAGTTGGTGAGCGCGTCGAACCAGACGTAAATCCTGTGGTCCGGGTCGTCCGGGAAGGGGATCCCCCACCCCACGCCGGCGCGGCTGATGGAGAAGTCGCGCAGTCCCTCCCGGAGCCAGGACAGCACCTCGCGGCGGAAGTGCTCAGGCTCGCAGAACGACGGGTTGTCGCGGTACAGCGCCTCAAGCCGCTCCTGGTAGGCCGACAGGCGGAAGAACCAGTTCTCCTCCTCCAGCCACTGCAGCTCCAGGGTCGGGTGGTCCGGGCAGCGCCCGTCGACGACCTGGGCATCGGTCTTGAACTCGTTGTCGCCGATGCAGTACCAGCCCGAGTAGGTGCCCTTGTAGATGTCGCCGTTGGC
>DASUSP010000147.1:0-5423 GCA_036375035.1 Candidatus Limnocylindria bacterium | reverse complement strand
GAGCCGCCACCGGGAGGCTTCGTGATCTCGTCGCTGGACCTGCCGGACGCCATGCGGCTGCTCGGTGGACCGCGCCGGGCGTGGCTCGTCGGCGGGGCTGGGCTCATCGGGCTGGGACTGGTCCTGGCGACGCTCGCGCTGGTGCTGCAGCTGGTCACCTAGGCGCGTCCGGGCGTACCACCCGATCCGGGTACCAACGGGCCATCGGCGCCGCGTCCTGCCATCTCTAGCATCGGATCACCGGTTCCTACCGGATCCTCCATCGCGACCGGCGGGTGCCGGTCCCGAGGTCCATACGAGGCAGCGACGTGGCCCAATCGCAGCGAGAGCGGACGACCGAGCACGAGCCGCTGATCAGCGTGGCCCAGGCGGCCGCGCTCCTCGGCGTGCACCCGAACACGATCCGCGTCTGGACCGAGGCGGGGCGGCTGGCCGCATATCGGATCAACGCGCGCGGCGACCGCCGCTACCGACGCGGCGACGTGGAGGCGCTTCTGGCCGAGGGCGCCGATGCGGGGGACGGGCCGGCTACAGGCGAGCCGATCGAGGCTGGCACGCGTGACGCCGAGATGGCCGTCCTGGTGCGCATGGCGCAGGGCAGCGGCGCCCGCTCGACCGTTGCGGCGGTGTGCCGCAACGCGATCGAGGCCATCCGTGCCAACCTGGACGTTCCGCGCGTGGCCATCTACCTGGCGCGCGAGAGCTCCAGCCGCCCGCCGCTGCTCGAGACCCATGCCGGCTACCGGATGGCGCCGCCGCCCGAGCTGGCGGCCCTCGACGATCGCGCCCACGATCGCACCGATGGCGGGATCCCGTCGCGGCTACACGTGCCGCTGCGAGCCGGCGGAGAGGAGCTGGGCGTGCTGCTGCTCGAGGGAGATGCGCAGGTTGAGCTGCGCCGCGCACGCCCCGCCTTCCTGCGGACGGTGGCCGGGGCCGTCGCCACCGACATCCTCAATGCCCGCGTCCTGGCCAGGGCCCGTCGAGAGGTCACGCGCGCCCGCGCGCTGCGGCACGTGACCCAGGAGCTCACCGGGCAGCTGGACCTGAACGTGGTGCTGGAGGACATCGTCGACCGGACCCGCTCGCTGTTCGACGCGGAGCGCGCCGGGCTGTGGCTGCTGGCCGACGCCGACCACCCATTCCAGCCCGCCGCCATCCGCGGCCTCTCGGATGACTTCGAGCAGCAGGTGAGCCAGCTCACTCTCGAGTCAGACGCCATCGGGGTGCGGGCCGTGCGAGAGCGACGCTCGCTGGTGGCCCGCGAGGCCGATCGTCGCTCGGGCATCGGCCTCCTGCAGGAGGCGTATCGGGCCCAGGGCATCCGAACCGCGTGCCTGGTGCCGCTGGTCAGCAACGATCGCGCGGTGGGGCTGCTGGGCCTGTATCACACCAGGGACCGCGAGTGGCCGGATGACGAGCTGGCCCTGGTCCAGTCGTTCGCCAACCAGGCCGCGGTCGCGATCGCCAACGCGCGGCTGTATCGGTCCGTGGCCGAGCAGGCCGCCCGCATGCGCTCGATCCAGGACCTGTCGGCCCGCCTGAACCGCCTGACCGATGTGCAGGCCATCGCCGACGCCATCGTGGCCGAGGCCAGCACGCTGGCTGCCTTCCACGACATCCGTGTCTACCAGGTCGACTGGGAGACTCGCTCCTGCGAGCCGATCGCCTTCACCGACCGACTGCTGGGCGAGGGTGACTTCCGCGAGGCGCTACGGGTGCCGGTCGGCGAGGGCTCGTTCACTGGATGGGTTGCCGAGCACGGCGAGCCGATCCTGGCCAACGACGCGCTGCGGGACCCGCGCGGCGTCACCATCGACGGCACCGACGAGATCGAGGAGTCGATGCTCGTGGTGCCGATGCTCTTCGAGGGTCGGTCGGTGGGCGTGATCGCCCTCTCGAAGCTCGGCCTCAACCAGTTCAGCACCGACGACCTGCAAACGCTGACCATCTTCGCCGGCTACGCGGCCCAGGCCCTGGCCAACGCCACCGCCTACGAGCGCCTGGAGCTGCAATCGGCGGAGCTGGCGCGACAGCTCCAGTCCCAGCGCCGCCTGCTGGAGATCAATGAGCGCCTGCTCTCCACACTGGAGCGCGGGGACGTGCTGGAGACGATTGCCGACGGCCTGCGGGCGGTGGTGCACTACGACAACCTGTCCATCTACCGTGTCGACGAGGCGAACCGGATCCTGGTGCCGGTGCTCACCCGCGAGCGCCACGCGGAGGAGGTTGCCCGCTACATAGTCCCGTTCGGGCGCGGCCTGATGGGATGGGCGGTGGACCATGCCGAGCCAATCCTGGCCAATGACGCCCTCAACGACCCGCGGGCCATGCAGATCCCCGGCACGCCCGAGGACCCTGAGGCGCTGGCGGTTGTCCCGCTCATCGCCGACGGCGAGGTCATCGGCTGCCTGAACATCTCCCGCGTTGGCGGCGTCGAGGCGCACTTCTCCGAGGCCGATTTCGACCTGGTGAAGCTGTTCGCCGGCCAGGCATCGATCGCCCTTCGCAATGCCGAGGAGCACCAGGCCGTCACCGCCCGGGCCGACACCGATGCGCTGACCGGGGTCGGCAACCACGGGGCGTTCCAGCGGCACCTCGCCGAGGCGCTGGGCCATCCCGACAAGACCCAGGGCGGCCGCCGGCGCGCGAAGGAGGACGGGTCCGGCGGGACCACCCGTGGACCGATCGCGCCGGTCGCGCTGCTGATGATGGACCTGGACTGCTTCAAGTCCTACAACGACCGCCTCGGCCATCCCGCCGGCGACGCGCTGCTGCACGCCATCGCCACGGCCATCTACGGCGCGGCGCGCGCCGAGGACCGCGTCTACCGCTACGGCGGCGACGAGTTCGTCCTGATTCTCCCCGGCGTCAGCGCGCAGGACGCCGCTTCGGTCGGCGAGCGGGTTCGCGCGGCGGTGGCGCGCCTCACGGCGCGCGAGCCGATGCCGGTCACCATCTCGGTCGGCGTGGCCGCGTATCCCGGCGACGCCACCGAGAAGAATGACCTGATCGCCGCCGCCGACACGGCCCTCTACTACGGGAAGCAGTCCGGCGGCGACCGCGTGGTACGCGCCGACGAGGTGCCGGGCGAGATGCGCGACCTGCGTTCGACCCTCGACCGGCTGGCCCGCGCCGCGCTGCGCAACCCCGAGGACGGCGCCAGCGTCGACACCCTGGTCGAGGAAGCGGCGCGCCTCTCCGGCGGGACGCACGCCGACGGCACGGAGTCGGTACGCGACGTGCTGCTGGCCGTTGCCCGCTCGCTGGACTCGGCCGACCCGGCCACGATCGGCCACGGCGACCGCGTCGGCCTGCTGGCGCGCCGCGTGGCCGAGGAGCTGGGGTTGGACCGCGACGATGCCAGCACTGTGGAGCTCGCCGCCCGGCTGCACGGCCTGGATGTCGCGGGCGCCCGGGAGCTGGCCGACATCCCGTCGCTGCGCGACGTGAGCGCGATCGTCGGGTGGCGCCACGGCGATCCGGAGCGCGGCCCGGCGCCGCTGGGAGTCCAGGTGCTTGCCGTCGCCAACGCCTACGACCGCCTGACCACCGCTGCCGGCCACCGGCGACTTGACCGGCGCGCGGCGGTCGAGGAGCTGTCGGCCGTGACCGGGCAGCCCTGGGAGCCGCGCGTCCTGGACGCGCTGGCCCGCGTCGTTTCCGTGCCACCTCGACGCCAGAGCCGTCGGCGTCGGGCCGACGCCGCCGAGGTGCCCGCCAGGGAGACCGACGCCGCCTGACCCACCCCGGGACCGATGCTATGATCGGCCCCTCCCATGACGAGCCAGACCTCCGCCGCCGCACGCCCGTCACGCCCTCGACCGCTCGGCAGCCGAGCGCGCGTGGCCGTGGGAGCCGTGGCGGCGGCTCTGCTGCTGGCGGCATGCGGCGACAGCCCCGGCACCCCGAGCCCGGCCGTGTCCGGCACCGTCGGCGCCTCCACGGCAGCATCTGCCAGCGCATCGCCCGTGCCGACCCCGACGCCCAGCCCCACTCCCCGGCCCACCCCGCAGTACACCAACCCGGCCGACGGCGAGCTGACGGCCCTCATCCCCGATCGCGTGGGCGGCGCGCCCGTCCAGGTGCCGCCTGTCGAGGAGTTCGCGTACACGCCCGGCGACTTCGCCGAGGCGTACGGCGAGCTGGGGCTGCGCTTCACCGCCCTGCAGGTGGCATACGTCGAGCAACCGCGCCTGTCGCTCTATGCGGTGCGAGTCGCGCCGCCGGAGGCCACCACCGAGGAGCTCGAGCCGTACCTGGAGACCGCCGGACGCTACGTCGGCATCGCCGGGCTGGTGCGCGACCCGTGGGAGCTGGTCACCATCGGCGACCGGATCACCTGGGTCCGCCCCGAGGACAACGCCACCGTCGCCGGCACCATGATCTACACCTGGGCCGCGGGCGAGTACGTGTTCCTCATGATCGGGGTGGACGACGCGGTCAACCGCGCGATGTTCGAGGCGCTCCCCGGCGAGGCGGCTCCGACGCCCACCCCGCGACCCAGCCGCTCGCCGCGCGCTTCGCGCAGCGCGGAACCATCCGCCTCGGCCAGCGCTTCCTGATCGACCCGCGGGCCCGCATCCTGCACTATGGCCCGCAGATGCCGCTCCAGCGACTCGCCTTCCGCCTGCGCAACAGCCTCTGGTTCATCCCGGGCCTGTGGGTGATCGGTGCCGCGCTGCTGGCCTTCGCCATGATCTGGATCGAGTCGCTGACGCCGGACATGGCGCGAAGCCTGCCGCTCATCTTCGGTGGCGGGCCCGATGGGGCCCGCAGCGTCCTCTCGTCGATCGCCGGCTCGATGATCACCGTCGCCGGCGTCACGTTCTCGATCACGATCGTGGCGCTGCAGCTCGCCTCGTCGCAGTTCTCGCCGCGCGTCCTGCGCGATTTCATGCGCGACCGGGTCAGCCAGTCGGTGCTCGGCTCGTTCATCGGCGCCTTCTTCTACGCGCTGCTGGTCCTGCGCTCGATCCGCTCGGAGGATGAGAACGGGCCCGAGTTCGTGCCATCGCTGGCCGTGACGGTGGCGATCGTGCTGTCCATCGTGGCGGTGGCCATGCTCATCTACTTCATCCACCACATCTCGACCCGCATCCAGGTCTCCTCCATCCTGGCCGGCATCGCCTCGGCCACCGAGGAGGCGTTCGACCGCCCCGAGGAAGAGGGTGCGGACGGTGATCAGCGCGAGACCGGCGTCGCCGGCAGCGTGGCGGACGGCGAGCCGGGGCACGTCACGGCTACCGGCTCCGGCTACCTGCAGCTGGTGGACCGCGACTGCCTGGTCAAGGCGGCGCATGAGCTGGACCTGGTCCTCCGCCTGGAGGTCACTCCCGGCGACTGGATCCAGCGCGGCGCCGCCGTGATCTCCGCATGGCCGGCAGCGGCCGGCAGCGAGGCGCTGACCCGCCGCCTGAACG
>DASUSP010000146.1:0-8805 GCA_036375035.1 Candidatus Limnocylindria bacterium | reverse complement strand
TGGATCGTCATCGGCCTGCTGGCCGGGGCCATGGCCGGCTGGTTCGTGCCCGGCCGCGACCGCAGCGGATGCGTCGGCACCATCCTGATCGGGGTCGCCGGCGGCCTGCTGGGCGGCTGGATCTGGACCGAGCTGCTCGGGCAGGATCGGGCCGGCGGGTTCCTGGGCGCGCTGCTGATCGCGGTCCTCGGGTCGGCGCTGGTGCTGCTGGTTCTGCGCGCCCTCAGGACGAGCTGACCCCCAGCTCCTCCAGCTCCTCGAGCTCCTCCGCTCGCTCGCGCTCCGGCGCACGGCCGATATCGCGGCGAAGCCGACCGGTCTGCCGGCGCGGCGCCGCCCTGCGCCGTCGCGGCGGGTGCCCGGCCCATGCCAGCAGCCGGGCGCGGAGCTGTGGATCGGTCAGGTAGCCGGCATGCTCCAGCTCGATCAGCCGCGGGCGCGGCCGTCCATGTTCCTGCTGCTCGAGCCGCTCGGCCAGCTCGCGCGGCAGCCGGCCGCTGCCGACGACCATGATCCGCTCGTCCTCGCGGACCGCGTCCGTTACGCGCGCCAGGAACTGTGTGATGCGCTCGGCGCGTTGGCCATCGACCTCGTCCTGCCCCGGCCCCGAGCCTCCGTGCCTGACCATCGGGTCGTGGCGGACGTGGCTGGTCGACTTGTGACGGCCGGGCACGTCGGATGGCAGGTCCAGCTGGATCACCTCGCCATCTCGCCAGCGCAGCACGCGGGCGCGGCCGGCGCTGATCGACACCAGGGCAACCGGAGACTCGGAGCGGGACATCTGACTGCCTCCATCTTCCAGGGCGGGCATGCATCGCCGCAGCACCACCATCGGCCCCAGAAGAGATGCCGCCAAGTGCCAGAGCGCCCATCGCAAGGGACCGATGGGCGGGCTCTCAGTTGGGCCGGCCGCGGCCCCCGTCGTCGCCACTCTCGCCATCGCCGCGGTCGCGCAGGAAGCGCTCGATGTCGGCGATCAGGTCGTCCCCGGAAGGCAGCTTCGCCTCGTCGGCCATGCGCTCCAGCCGCTGGACGTACTCGCGGGTGCGCTCCTCGCCGGCCACGGCGGCGTCCAGCAGGGCGCGGGTCTCCAGGGCGCGCACCGGCAGGTCGCCCAGCGCCGGCTCGGCGCCGACGTAGCGGCCGACGTGCTCCAGCAGGCTTATCGCCGCGTTGGGGAAGGCGCCGCTGGCGTAGTGCGGCACCTGGGCGAAGAAGCCGAGCGCGGGGATGGCCTCGCGCGCCACGGCATGCTCCAGCACCGAGACCAGCGCTGCCGGCACCCGGAGGTGGCCGGCGGGCCCCTGGGTCACGTCCTCGGGGAGGAGCCCCGCCATTGAGGCGGTGCCCAGGATCGGCACCGGGCGAGTGTGCGCCACGGTGGCCGGAATGGCGCCCAGGCTGACCCAGCTGCTCACCTTCAGCTGGCCGGCCAGGTCGACGATCTCCCCGGTGAGCTGGTGCCAGCGGAAGTCCGGCTCCGGGCCGGTGAGCACCACCACGTCTCGCTGGCCAAGGCGCGTGGCCCGCAGGGTGAGCTCCTGCCAGTCGAGCTCGATCGGCTTGCCGTCCACGATGTCCAGCGTCGGGCGACGGGCGCGGAAGTCGAACAGGGCATCGGCGTCGAAGGTGGCCAGCACCGTGCCGCCGTCGGCCAGCTGCTCGGCGGCCATGGTCCCGGCGCGGCCCCCGTCGACCCAGCCATCGAAGGCGGCGACCAGCACCGGTCGGTCGAGCTCGGGCAGGGCATCGGCGAGGCGGTAGAGGGGCATGCCGACAGGATAGCGGAGGCCTCGGCTTAGCCCCTGCATCGGTCCATGCCGGTGCTTTGACGCCGGCAGGGGCGCGTGGGAGAATCCGCCTGCCCCGCGCTGTGACCACGCGCGGTTTCGTGGTGGCCTTAGCTCAATTTGGCAGAGCATCGGATTGTGGCTCCGAAGGTTGTGGGTTCGAGCCCCATAGGCCACCCCACGTCCAAGCGAGGCAGTGCAGCTCCGAGCACCCTGCCTCGCCGGTCCAGGCCTGAATCGGGCCAGCACCCCCGGGAGCTGCGCCTCGCCGGCGGGAGGAAGGACTGACTACGTCAGGCTGGCCGCTTCGGCGGGGACGCGTCAGCCCTCGAGCGCAACCTTGATGCGGCGCAGGTTCTCCGGCTCCTGGCGGCGCATCGTCCGCACCGCGAGCCAGGCCCAAAGCACCGCAACGCCGCGCGGCTGAACATCCACCTCCGCGACGTATCGCGTTCGGTCGTCGAACGCCGTCAGTCGACCGCCGAAGCGCACCTCCATTCCCATGCTTCGGGCGTGCGTCGTCCAGGAAGACGGCGGGGAGTACTCGACGACTTCCACGAGGGTCGTCGGAGCATTGCGCCAGGATGCCCGAAAGCGTGTCCCCACCCGGAGGTTGCCCTCCGTCAGCTTTGCGATCTCGATCGCGCTGGGGTTCCAGCGCAGCTCATTGCGCAGGTCACTGCAGAACGCGAAAACCTCCTCGACTGGCCTGGCAATGGTCGCCTCCACGGTGTACCGCATCGACAATCCTCAACTGCTGTCGGTTCAACGCCCTCTGAGTTCCTGGCGATCTTCGGGGCTGCTGACTACTCCTTCACCGCCGTCACCACCAGTTCCCCGTTCGTGATCGAGAGCGTATATGCGGCCCCGGTTTCCGTGTCGAAGACGACGATCGGCATCGGGGCATCCGGGGAGCCGATGACCGTCTGCCCGTTGCCGTCCACCGCCAGGCGGCTGGCGCGCGATTGGCCGTCGACCACCTCGCCCGTGACGCTCGTCACCAGGAAGATCGGTGCCTCTTGGTCCGTGGGCGCTTCGACCATGGCCTGCACCTCGTCCAGCGTCCCCCGGACGTGGAACCGGGCGTCGGCGGGCGGATTGGCCGGCGGATGTGGGTCGAGACGGCCGACGGTGAGGCGCCCTTCCTCGTCCCAGAGCGCCGCGGTGAAGAGCCAGTCGCGCAGGATGGCGAGCCCCTGGTAGCCGGGGGTGCCCTCGATCCAGCCCATGTGCCACGGGTTCGTCTGACGCTCGTTCCCGAAGCCGAAATCCTTGTAGAAGCGGATTCCCACGCCACCATCGCGGGCAACCAGGTTCAGCAGAACGCCGCTGTCGTTGATGACCGACAGCTCGGTTCTGTAGAAGACGACGCGCGTGTCCTCGATGACCCCGAGCGGTTCCTCGGTCGCCCCCGGCGTCGGAGAGACTGTCGAATCCGATGACCGAATCGACGTGGGCGCCGGGTCGTTCGCGCAGGCTGTCACCAGCGCGGTCAGAGATGTGAGGACAAGGCCGACGATCGCTCCTCGACGGGACATTCTTCCCTCCTTGCGGCCGGCCACGCCACCGGGGGTGCGGCACAACGACTCGCGTCGAGCACGATCAGATCGCAACTGGCCCCGGAACAAGTGCCATCCGGTCCAACCAGCGAACAGAAGGGACGAACGGACTTGGGCAGCTTGTGCCGAACGGCACTACCAACCTCGCCGCTGCCTGGACCAAGGTTCACCAATGGAGTGGGGACCGGTCGCCGTGGCGATGCCACATGCGGCGGCCCGGATGGCCAAGGTGGCGTCAGCGGATACGTCGGCCCGCGTACGCCTCAGTCTGTCGCTTGCGCTGGTCCTTACGGTCGCCACTCTCACGGTTGTCGCGTTTGCCCCCGGTTCGCGCACACTCTTCGCCATCCTCCTGGTACCCCCGGTCGCAGCGGCGATTGCCTTCGGCCTTGCCACGGCGATCTGGACGCTCCTGCTGGGCGTCGCGGTCGGCACGATGGTTCTGCCGCCTACCGGCGTGCCGATCGTCAACGACCCCGCTTACCCGGCGAGCATCGTTCTGTACCTCGTCGAGGGCATCGCCCTGGCCCTGATCGGCGCCGTGGCACATGCGGCGGTGAACAGCCACGGCGGGGGAAGCGTGCGCTCCTCGGACTCCAGCGTCGGTGATGCGGTCCGCCGCTGTCCCGCGGCCAGCCTCGATCCTCTCACCCCCCGCGAGGTCGAGGTGCTGCGGCTCGCCGCGAGCGGCCGCGGCGCCGATGAGCTGGCACGCGAGCTATGCCTGTCGCGCAACACGGTGAAGACGCACTTGGCCCACGCGTACGACAAGCTCGGGGCGCACAACCGCGCCGACGCGATCGCCTGCGCTCTGAGCGAGGGCTGGCTCGATACGGAAGACGTGACCGCGGCCGCACAGGCGACCCATCCCGCTGTTGACCGCTGAGGGCCGTGCAAATCACCCTCCGGGGTGATGCCCTCATCGGACCTGCATCCCTACCGTCGGTCCACCGGTTGCTCTCACTGAGGTGGTCGACATGCAGGCCGTCATCGGCGCCGTACTCATCGCGCACGGCGTCATCACCAGCGCCATCGGGTTCGTCTCGGTCAGCAATCCAGCTGCCCCGGCCATGGCCATGCCCGGCTTCATGAGCTGGTGGCCCGGCCCATTCGGCCGTTCTTGGCTGTTCGAGGCCGTCGGGTTGGGGACCCCCGCGGCGCTCCTCGGCGGCGCGATCTGGCTGCTCAGCGGCCTCGCGCTGGTCGCCGGAGGGCTGGGCTGGCTGGGCGTCGGCGCCGTCGGCGACCTGCGCTACCCCCTGCTGGTCGCGGGCGCCGGCCTGGGATTGCTTGCCGTCGTCCTGTACTTCCACCCGTTCTACGTCGTCGCGCTGCTGATCAACATCGCCATCGTCGTCCTGCTGTGGACCCGTGCGACGG
The DNA here is from genome assembly GCA_036375035.1 of Candidatus Limnocylindria bacterium. Classification (GTDB taxonomy): domain Bacteria; phylum Chloroflexota; class Limnocylindria; order QHBO01; family QHBO01; genus JAPSGM01. Next base: position 4,076 of record DASUSP010000146.1, on the reverse strand, counting down.
CCGCCGCCTGAGGGGGACCGCGCGTGAAGCTCTTCTACTTCGTCGGTGGCCCCACCGAGGGGCATGAGGACGACTTCCGGCGGCGTCTGACCGAGATCGGTGGCTCTCCGCCGGGCTGGACCGTCTATCCGCATCGCGTCGACCGCGAGGCCCTGCACCTGGTGCGGACGGCTGACATCGGAGACATCGACGCCCACCTCGTCCAGTTTGGCATCGAGTACGAGCGCGGGCCGATTGTCGAGCTGGTCGACACCGGCGGGAGTTAGCAATGGCACTCGCTATCCACGAAGCCGGACCATCATCCGCACCTTCAATCGTCTTCCTCCACGGGGTCGGCAACAACGGCACGATGTGGCGCGCGGCCATGGCCGGCCTGCCGGAGTACCACTGCCTGGCGCCGGACCTTCCCGGCCATGGTGAGAGCCGTGCGATCCGCTGGCAAAGCCGCCAGGACACCGCCGCACGGATCGCGCGGATCATCGAGCAGCGGGCGGGCGGACACGCGCACGTGGTCGGGCTCTCGCTCGGCGCCTCGGTCGCGCTCGAGCTGCTGGCAGCCCGGCCCGCCTTGCTCGACCACGTCATCGTTGATGGCTGCAGCGCCATCGGGAGCCCAATGATTGGACCGATGAAGATCGGCGTGGCGGCCATCTCGCCGTTCCTGCGCTTCAAGCCGGTTGCACGCATCATCGGCCGCGCCTTCGGTGTCGGCCCTGGGCCGGGGCTTGACGCCTTCGTCGAGCAGATCACGGCGGCCGATCCACGCTCGTTCCGGCGCGCCTTCGCCGATGCCAACGAGGTGCGGATCACGCCGGCCTTGGTGGCCGCGCCCTGCCGCACCCTTTTCGTGGCTGGCGCGAACGAGCTGGGATACCTGCGCGCCTCGAACCGCCTGCTGGCGGAGCGCATGCCGAACGCCGAGTCACGGCTGGTGCCCGGAGTGGGACACGGCTGGGGCGCCAGCACCAGACCTGACCTGCACCTGGCGATGGTGCGGGCCTGGCTCGCCGACGCACCGCTGCCCGATGGGGTGGTCCCCGAATCGACTTCGCTGGAGGGACGCGGCATGGGTCTCGGCGCCCCCAGCTGATTCATCAAGGAGGACAGCGAATGTCGACTGAGTCTGTCGCCATTACCACCGGCAAGCGAAAGGGAAGTCCGATGGAGACCGCCTTCAACATCTTCGTCTTCGTGCTGTTCACCGCCCTCTGGGTCGGATTCGCGTGGGCTTTGATCGCCAGCCAGGGCTCGCTGGAGGCCGCGTGGCAATGGATTCGCGGGCTGCCGCTCATCCTCCAGGGCGTTGTCTGGCTCCTGTTCCTGCCCGTGGTTGCTGGCCTGTGGATCTGGCATACAGACTGGGCGGTCGTCGTTCGGCTCGTCTTGGTCGCCGGCATCGGCTTCTGGAACATCTACCTCTTCTACCCGCGCGGCCTGTTCGAGCGGTGACGGCCATGCCTGATGGAACGCTTCGCCTCGTCCTCGGCGGTGTCCTGCTCCTGCACGGGATCGCCCATGGCGGTGCGATGGGGTCGCTGTGGTGGGTGGCGACGCGACCGTCGGCCGATACCGGTGGCTGGACGGCGGCTCGTATCTGGATCGCGCCGAACATCGCCGGCAACGCCGCCACCGCCATCGCGATCGGCTTCTGGACCGCGGCAATGGTCGCGTTCGTGGTGGCAGCACTCGGGTTCTGGAATGTCGTCGTCCCTCCCGAGTGGTGGCGCCCCGCCGCCGTGATCGGCGCGGCGGTATCCCTGGGCGGGATCGCGCTGTTCGCGGGTACATGGCCTCCGTTCAACACCCTGGCCGCAGTGGCAGTCAACGTCGGGGTGCTGGTGGCGATCTTCATGCTTGGCTGGGCGGCGGAGCCGGCGCCGCGCTGACGCTCAGACAGCAGGCGTGAGATGCGGCTGAGGAACGCGCTCGGCATGGCGGCAGTGGCGGCCATCGCCACCGTGAGCCATCGGTACCGGCGCGACGCAGAGCGGGCGCTGGACCGCCTGGACCGCTTCGAGGTCGGTCGCGCCGAGACGCGTTACGGTCGCGTCGAGTACGGCATGCGGGGAGACGGGAGGCCTCTGCTCGTCATCCACGGCATCGTTGGCGGTTGGGATGGGGCTCCGTCGTGGCACCTGTTCGAGCCTCCAGGCTTTCGCGGCATCACCCCGGCTCGCTTCGGCTACTTGGGCTCCTCTATGCCTCCCCAGTCAACCGTCGAGCTGCAGGCCGAAGTGTTCCGCATCCTCCTGGACGCGCTCGAGATCAGCATGCTGCCAGTTCTGGCCTTCTCTGCCGGGAGCACATCCGCCGTCCAGCTCGCGCTACAGTTCCCGGACCGCGTCTCGCGCCTGGCGCTCCTGTGTCCGAACTCACCGCACCCCGTCCCCGTGAGGCTGCCTCCGCGATGGGCTGCGCCCTATCTCTTCTCGCAGCCGGTCTTCTGGATGTTGAAGTCGCTCGCTCCGCAAGTGCTCCGCCGGTTGGCCGGCTTCCCGCCGGTGTTCGCGTGGGACGCGCGGGCGCATGCCGACGAAGCCCAGATCCTCGACTCCTTCTTCCCGCTGAACCTGCGTACGAGGGGTATCGTCTTCGACGCCTACGTCTCCAATCCGGCCATCGCCACGCTGCCGCTCGAGCACATTGCGATCCCGACTCTGGTCGTTCATGCCGCCGATGACCCCCTGGCTTCCTACGACGACGCACGCGCGATGGCCGAGCGAATCCCAGGAGCGCGTTTCCGCACCGTGCCCATCGGCGGACATGTGTTCATGCACCGGGACGCCGACGCGGTCGCCGAAGTCCACGAGTTCCTCAGCCAGGGCGCATGACAGCCGCGGGTCGGGAGGCCGCCCGAGCGAATCACCCGTGGGGGTGACGACTCCTGGCAGTCGAGAGGACGACGCTGAGGGGGAGTTCTCAAACGCAACACCGGATTGGAGAGTCCTGAGTCATGTCCAAGCCAACCGTTACCGCACTCTTCCTCGGGAGCGTTTTCGCCGTGGTCGCCGGCGCGATCCTGGCCGTCGTGGCGGTGTGGATCGCCTACGCCAACGGCGCGTTCGTCATGGACGGCCCCGATGTGGTCGGCGTGCAGGCGACTCCCGGAGCCTGGGTCATCCTGGGCCTCGGGATCGTGGCCGCCCTGGCGGTGATCGCCGGACTCATCGGCGGCCTCGTGTCCTGGATCGGCGCGCTGCTGAACACCGCGCAGCTCGACGACAAGCTGTGGTTCATCCTGCTGCTCGTCCTCGGGCTGGTGAGCTTCGGCGTGGTGGCGATGTTCGCGTACGTCATCGCCGGGCCCGATGGGACCGCGCGGCACGCGGTACAGGCGCCGGGGCGCGCCTGAGCCGAGCGCTGTCGTAGCGGCCACGTCGCCGACCGATGCTTCCGACTTGCTGAGCGGGCGCCGCGACGGCGCCCGCGGAGGACCACAGGAGATGGCAACCCAAGCTCAACTCGCCGGACGTCCCGCGCGGGCAGCGACCCGCGCAGGCGAGGGCGTCCTGGCCCAACGCGTGGCGGGGACCTTCTTGCTCGCCCTAGCCGCCGGATTCCTGACCGTGATCATGCTCGCCGCCTCGATGGTCGAGGGCTACGACTACAGCGCGGCGGCCATCAGTGATCTCGGAACGATCCCGGAGACGGCGCTGCTGTTCAACGCCACGCTCGTCGTCATGGGCGTGCTGAACGTCGCCGGTGGCTACCTCTACTACCTGGCGCACCGCCGGCTCTGGGTGCTGACGATTTTCGTGCTGGCTAGCATCGGCGCGCTGGGGGCGGGCATCTTCCCGCTCAACGTCAGCGACCTGCACTCGATCTTCGCGCTGCTCGCGTTCGTCTTCTTCAACCTCGAGGCGATCGCGGTCGCCGTCTTGCTCCACGGGACGATGCGGGTGCTGGCGGCAGTCGCCGGGCTGGTCGGCATGGTTTACGTCGTGATCATGGTGATCGGTGATTCCGGGAACCCCGCCGTGTTCGGTGCCATTGGGCACGGCGGCGCCGAACGGATGATTGCGTACCCGGCCATGCTGTGGCTGATTGCGTTCGGCGGGTATCTGCTCGGCGCACCG
>DASUSP010000145.1:0-4147 GCA_036375035.1 Candidatus Limnocylindria bacterium | reverse complement strand
CTGGCCATCCCGGCGCCGTACAACCACTCGAACATCAACTCGGACGAGGTCATCTACTACGTGGCCGGCAACTTCATGAGCCGCCGCGGGGTGGACATCAGCAGCTTCACCGTTCATCCAGCGGGGATCCCGCACGGGCCGCATCCGGGAACCGTGGAGGCGAGCATCGGCAAGGAGGCGACGGAGGAGCTGGCGGTCATGATCGACACCTTCCACCCGCTCCATCTCACCCGCCAGGCGGCCGAGATGGAGGACGACCGCTACCCCTACAGCTGGATCCCGCCCGACGACTCAGAGGAGCATGCCCGCGAGCTGTCGGAGCGAGGCCCCGAGGCCTTCCCGGACTGACGATGCTCCTGGCCGAATTCCACCGCCGCGCGGACCAGGCCGGCGTGCGTCGAAACGCGTACCGCGTGGGCGGCGGGCGCGACGAGGCGTACTGCCTGGAACGGGATGGATCGGCCTGGGTCGTCTTCTTCCAGGAGCGAGGCAACCGGACCTCGGAGCGCACGCACGGCACGCGAGAAGATGCCCTCGAGGACCTGTGGAGCCGGCTGGAGCGAGACCCGACCGCCCGCCAGGCTCCCGGGGGCAAGCCGGGCGTCACGGGCTGACCTGCTCAGGCGTCCGCCAGTAGCTCCCGCGCACGGGACACCATCTCCAGCAGCGCATCCAGCTCGACGTCGACGAGGCGTCGGAACGTCACGTTCGCGCTCCCCACCTTGACCTTCCCCAGCAGCGGGGCGTAGCGCTTGACCAGGTACCCGCCGTCCTCGACGGCATTGACGTACAGGCTCAGGTACTGCTTCTGCGCCGCCAGGCCGACGATGAACCACTCGACCTCGGACCCGCTGCGGTTGGTGTACCGGTACTGGCCGTATCCGATGATGCGCTGCTGCGTGCCGCCCCAGAACTGGCCCTCCCAGGCGACGCGGGGCAGGCCGTCCATGGCCTGCGCGATCCGGGCGTCGAGCGCCGCGAAGTCCCCCCGCAGGTGCGCGGGCGCGGCGGCGATGACGGCCGCGGGATCGGTGTCCGTCCTCTGCATCGGTCCATTGTGATGGGTGGCGTGCAGCGGCGAGCCGTGGCCCGCAGAATGCTCTGGAACGCCAGGGCATCCGAACGACAGCCAAGGAGCCTTCCATGACCGATGCAACGGCGATCCCGGTGAACCTGTACGAGAACGATCGCGAGCTCATGGTGGTGGCGCCGATGCCCGGCGTCACGGCCGAGGACATCCGCGTGGAGGTGAGCGCCGACGGCAACCTGACGCTGCGCGCCGCGATGCGCGGCGAGGGCCAGGAGCGCATCGACTACCTGCTGCGCGAGTGGAGCTACGGGCCGTTCCAGCGCAGCGTAAAGCTGCCGCGCTCCGTCGACGCCACGCGCGCCAACCTGAGCTTTGGGAACGGGGTACTGGCCATCGCCCTGCCGAAGGCCGACGGCACCATGCCGGCCACCCTGACCGTGGAGCCCGCGGGGCACGCACGGGGCCTGACTGCCGGACATACCGGGGGACGCGGCGGCGCAGAGGCCGACTGAGCGCCGGTGATCCTCTACTTCCTGCGCCACGCGGAGGCCGAGGCGGGCGGGGATCGGCTCACCGCGGGCGGGGAGGCTGCCATGCGCGCGGCGGGCGGGCTGTGGCGCCGTCTCAACCTGCGCCCGGAGGTCGTGCTCTCCTCACCGCTGCCCCGCGCCCTGCAGACCGCGGAGCTGGTTCGCGAGGGGCTCGCGCTGTCGGACCCGCCGGTCGCGGACCAGCGGCTGTCCCCGGGCGCGGAGTGGGGAGACCTGGCCCGCGCCATGGCCGAACACGCCCGGTCCCGCAGCGTCCTGTTCGTGGGCCACGAGCCGGACCTGTCGCGAATCGTGCAGCAGCTGACCGGCGCAGCCTCGGTCCGCATGCGCAAGGGCGGGTTGGCCTGCGTCGAGTTCTACGGCATTCCCGAGGCCGGCACCGGTGAGCTGGCCTGGCTGCTGGACCCGGACCTGTATGCGTTGGAGGAGGAGTGACGGAGGGCCTGCCGCCCGCACCTGCACCCGAGACGCGGGCCGGCACGCCGCTGCCTGAGGGTCCGCCCGACCGCCACGTGACCCGCGTCGCGGCCTACGCCCTGTGCGCGCGGGACGAGCGCCTGCTCCTGTGCCGCATCGCGCCGGGCCCGTGGACGGCTGTCGGCCGCTGGACGCTGCCCGGGGGCGGCATCGACTTCGGCGAGCCGCCCGCGGAGGCGGCGCTGCGCGAACTGACCGAGGAGACCGGCCTGGTGGGCGAGCTCCGCGGGCTGGCGGACGTCTTCTCGTGGTCGGCCCGCTGGCGCCACCCCACCGACGGCGCCGACGAGGCGTTCCATGCCATCCAGGTCGTCTATCGGGCGGAGATCACTGGTGGCGAGCTGCGCGACGAGCCGGACGGCTCCACGGACCGCGCCGCCTGGTTCACTCTCGCCGAGCTCCACGACCTGCCGTTGGTGCGCCTGGCCTGGGAGGGAGTCCGGCTGGCCTTCGGCGTGGAGCTGCCAGCCGAGCCGATCCCCTGAGCGGGGCGGCTACGGCGCCGCCCTATACTCGACCCATGCCTGATCCGCGACTGGACCTGCACAGCCTGCTGCTGTGCGACCATGCCATCACCGCCCAGGACGGGAAGGTGAGCGCCATCGGGCTCTTCAGCCAGATCAACGTCACCCGCCTGCCGACGACCTACGGCCGGCTCTTCATTGTGGCCGTGCTGGAGGCCGATGCGGGAGAGCACGCCGTCACGCTGCAGGTCGTCTCCCCTGCCGGCCAGCCGCTGCTGGCCCGGCCGCCCCAGATGCGACTCAAGGTGCCGCCCAACGCGACCGCCGCCAACATCGTGGCCGAGCTGAAGGGCCTGCAGCTCAAGGAGCTGGGGCGCCACCGGATCGAGCTGCGCGCCGGCGACCGGGTGCTGGGCAGCACGCCGTTCAACGTGAACATGGTCTGGCAGGAGCAGCGCGCGGCGAAGGTCTGAGGTGGCCGGTGCGGGTCAGCCGTTGTCGGCGAGCATTACCCGGACGAGTCCCTGGAGGCCGGTCCGCTGAACCGCTGCGAGCCGCCGCCGGTCAGCGGCGCGGCGTCGGATGAGTAGGGCATAGTCAGCCGTCCCCACCACGAGCCCGACGATCGAAAGCAGCTGGGCGGCGGCCTCCATGCGGCAAGGCTGGAGCCTGCCCCGCCGAGGCGCAAGAGTACGGAGGTCCCGCACGACCTCACATTTGGGAGGCGAGCCTCGTTCCAGCAGCATGAACAACCCGCCGGAGGCCCCGATGCCCGCGACCCAGCCACACCTGCTGGCGGTTTCCAGCACGAACGTCTTCTGCCGTCCCGGGTGCCCTGCGCCGGCACCGCGGCCCGACCACGTGGCGAGGCTCGGGAGCGCGCACGAGGCGCTCTTCGCCGGGTACCGTCCCTGCCTGCGCTGCCGACCCCTGGACTCCCACGGGCGTGACGTGACCTCCGCCCGGCTGCGCCGTGCCGAGACCCTCCGTCCGCTCCTGCGCGCCGCACGCCAGACCCGCGCGCGGCGATCCGGGTCCGCGGCGATCGTGGTGCGGATGCTTCCCACGCCGCTCGGCCCGATGCTGGCCGGCGCCACCGACGACGGAATCTGCCTGCTGGAGTTCACCGACCGCCCGATGCTGCCCACCCAGCTCGCCGTCCTGGAGCACCGGCTCGGGCGCCCCGTGGTGGCCGGGCGCCACCCGCACCTGGACGCGCTGGCGGCCCAGCTGGAGGAGTACTTCGCGGGCGAGCGGCTCGCCTTCGAGCTCCCGCTGGTCGTGAACGGGTCGCCGTTCCAGGAGCGCGTCTGGGCGGCACTGCGATCCATCCCGACCGGCGAGACGATCAGCTACGAGGAGCTGGCGCTGCGAGCGGGGCGACCCGGCGCGCAGCGGGCCGCGGGGACCGCCAACGGCGCCAACCGCCTGGCCATCCTGATCCCGTGCCACCGGGTCGTGCGCAAGAGCGGCGAGACGGGCAACTACGGTGGCGGACGCTGGCGCAAGGCCTGGCTCCTGGACCACGAGGCCCGCCCCTCAGGCCACCCACGACCGGCCTCCGCACGATCTATCGGTTCGTTCTCAGCCTGAGCCCATCGCCGGCCGCGGTTTCTGACGGTCTA